>JALZHG010000406.1 GCA_030914045.1 Chloroflexota bacterium
CTCGACCTGTATGCGCAGGCTCTCCCCCATCACCTCCAGCACCTTCTGCGCCCGCTCCACGGTTATGCCGTGGTACTCGTTGCGCTCGTCGCGGGAGACCTGTGCCTCGCTGACGCCCAGCCTCTCAGCCAGTTCCCTCTGGCTCAAGCCGTTGGCGATCCTTAAGGCTATGAGCGTGCGGCCGATGTCCCGAACGTCGTGGGAGACCGCAAACTCGCGCCGGCGCACCTTTTCGTACCACTCGACCTCTTCTTCGAGCTGGGCGTGGAACGAGAGTATCGGCCCGAGCGCCCGCTCTACCTCTTCCTCGGAGAGTCCTCGCTCGACGAGCGCTCGCCGCTGGGCTTCTGTGATTTCCCTGTCTCTCTCGAGACGGGAGAGCGCTTCCTTGTACTCCCTCGCGTTCCTGATCACCGCTGTGCCTCCTGTCGCTCTCGCTGTCGCCTACCTCTTGATCTTCACTATCCCTTTGGGCTTGTGCTCCCACCGGGACTTCCTGAAAGCAGCAGGGAAGGGCAGGTCGTTGCCAAACTCATCCTTGATCCCGCTCGGCTGCGGAAAGTCCGGGTAGTGCGGGTAGAGCTCTACCCTGTATTGATGCCACATCGGAAGCTGCAGCTTCGGTTGGTCCCTGTACGGCCTGCGGCTTGCCGGGTCCCACGTCCACACCTTGTAAGGATCTAGCCTGTTCAACTCCCTCTGCAGATGTCCCGTGGCCACGTCCATAAACGAGCACTCGAAGTTCCCATCGATGTCGCCCGGGTGCTCCTTGTCCTCCACGAACGACCCGTCCATGAAGATCTCCTCTATACCGACCTCCCATAGCTGGGCTACCAGAACCCTCAGGTTCTCTACTAGCTTCGACCGCCATTCGGCGTCCCAGTTTGGGTAACCTTCGCCCGGACCCTCAACTTATATCGACTACTTTAACTCCTCCAGGGTCATCTCATAATCTCTAGGCGGAAGAAGACCACTATCGTCAAATGGTGGGAGCCTCACCATGGCCCCGTAAGCGTCCGTAACTGTTCATGGAGATAGCTTAACATATATGTTAAGCTATCTCCAACGAGGGCTTAAGATCCGGAGATTCACCAGCGCCTACTTCCTCTGGCAGGGTGCCGTTGTTACCGTTGTCACCACCCCCTTGCGGGTCTACGGTAACAACAGCGTTTTTGTGTCACCTCGTGCCACTCTCACGCTTGCGCATCTTTTTCGAGTTTTGCGTTGGTAGCGTTGGTAGAGAAGGTCTCCCACCACGCTACCAACTCTACCAACGCTATTTTTTCAGCATGTTGGAATTTCCTTGCTCTCAAATCTAGCGTCGGTTCGGGGAGGGCTAGAGTGTGTTGACCCCTCGATTGGTCTGCACGCGAGCAGCCAGAGTACTTCATTGTGCGCGATGGCCAAGAGGATAGTGAGAGCTATCTCCGCGTACTCCTCCTGGACGGTACAGTAGCGGAAGCCGACGATCTGCCAGCGGCGAGGACCAGAGAGAGTCAACGGTCCTGTTCGTCCAATGTCTTCAGTAGCCGCTGTACCGCGGGCTTGAGAGCCGGCACATCGCGCGTCGCCGCTTCCCAGACGATGTCGGTATCGATGTCAAAGTACCCATGCACCAGGATGTTCCGCATCCCTATGATGTTCGACCAAGGGATCTCCGGAGCAAGGTCTCGCACGTCTTCGGGGAGGCCTCTTGACGCCTCGCCGATGATCTGCAGGTGGCGAAGGAACCAGCTCTGCAGCAACTCGTCCCGTTCGAAGTTCGCCCTGCCCCGGTCGCGGTAGCGCTCGATGGCGGAGATGGCGGCCAGAATGTCCAGCAGGCGTTCTCTGGGATCTCTCAGACCGGCATCGCCTCCCGCAGCACGCGATCGCGGATGCGCGCTTTGAGGCCGCGTACAGTCACTACGTCAACCCGACAGCCGAGGAGGGACTCGAGTTCCGTCTGCATGCCGCCGAGGTCCAGCAGAGACCTTCCAGCCTCTAGCTCCACGAGAAAATCGATATCGCTCTCGCGGTCTGCCTCGCCGCGGGCCACGGAGCCGAAGACCCGTACGTCGCGCGCGCCGTGCCTGGACGCGATGCGCAAGATCTCCTCACGCTTTTCCTTCACCAGCTGCTCGTGGGTCACGGCTCGATCCTCCTCTTTAGACATGGTAGCCCACGCTGCGCAGGTTCGCGCGAACCTGTCCGCCTCCGGCCTTGCCGCTCGCACTAACTGTTCTTCGAGCGAAGCCGGCTTCCGCAAGTCGGCCACGCCCGCGTACTCGTCCCGCTCTATCGCGTCCGCCTCAGTCTCCTGCTCCTCTGCCTCGCCGTGGCTCTCGTCGAGAGTTTCACCGCCAGGTTCACCGTCGTCAGAGACGTTTTTCGCACAGGTACGGCAAGTTTCATCCCCCTAGCGGTGAAACCTCCAGTGACCTTTGCTGCTGCGGGCATCGGCGCTACCCTCTTGCCGCCCCGCTGGGTCGTTAGGCAAGGCGCCGTTGGTTCTGTTGTCACCATCGTGCGCACGAGCGATGTGTGCTCATGAAGCGCTGTTGGTCCCGTTGTCGCCATCCCTCCGGGGCTTACTGTAACTACGGGACCAACAGCGCTTTTCGACTCTTGTGGCTTCTCGTGGGGGAGATCTGTCTCGAATCCTCTTGCGTCGGTAGCGTCGGTGCGACCGCATCCATACCGACGCTACCGACGCTATTTTTTAGAGATCTTGCGCTCCTTCGTCCTCCGCTTCCTTGGAAGCGCAAATAGCCCCGGTCGGTGGCGGAGTGCACTCTGAGGGAGGCAGCCGAGCGGTTTAACTCGAGCTCTTGCGCCACGCGGGTGAGGGCGGTGGGCTCGGCTTTTTGGCGTGCAGGCGTGTAATCGCGTGCACGGCTC
>JALZHG010000407.1 GCA_030914045.1 Chloroflexota bacterium
ATTTAGTAATTCTATACCCCTATAGCGATACCGGAGCCGGAGGGGGGCTTGCGGAGCATGGGCCTGGGGTGTCACCGTGATCCAGATGGTGCGGCAACGCGCTTTCACTGATGGTAATGGTGTTCTTTCCCTTGTGGCAGATGGTGATTTGGCCTTCGGGCTCAGCTAGTGCCCGAGAGGGGAGCAACGCGGCGATGGCACCAGCAGCAAAGAGCTTCAGCGCCCGACGCCGGTTGACGGAGCCGTTAGCCAGACCGCGTGTCAGCTCGTCGAAGCTGTGATCCCTCGTAGGGTCTTCCGACACTAGGTGTCTCCTTTCTTCGCTAGATCGATGCGCTTTTCCCAGCATGTGCGAGGATACATGGCTTTCGGCCTAGGGCCCGATCACCCCCTCCTTGTGATCGCTTTCGCTGCCTACGAAGAGAAACCGGGTGCCTCGGAGGTAGCCAGTCGGACTGCCGGCTCCTTCCGCCCCTAAGTGCCTCTCTTACGAGCAGGAGTCAACGCCTCTACCACTCTCAGCGCTCGATTGTCGCTTTCGCGAGGGGTACTGTAGCAAAGGTTGCGGCGCGTTGCTATACCCTCGTGAAAGTTTAGTATCGCCTAACTGATTATGTAACATGTGTTTGCGAATAGTGTTCTTAATGTTTTGCTACACGATTGTTGTATTACGCAATGCTACGTTATGGGTGGGCAACTTCGTCCTCTCTAAGCTCGACTTTAGCCATTTGGCCGTGTAACACACCGCATCAGGGAGGCCTTCTACGAAGGCCCTCAGGACTTTTTGCGGGTCATTCGAGCACACCGACACGCAAAAACAAGTCGCCTTAGAAAAGAACCTGCGGAGGTGTTGCCAGAGGCGTTTTGAGAGTAGTGGCGTGAAGGGCGCCAAAAGCCCTATCAATCATGGTAAGAGTACGGAGTAGTAGGGCCCTCGGTCATCACCTCTGGCATATCTGGGTAAGGAGCGTATCTCTATCCCTTTTGCTTACAAATGGCTAAAGTCGAGCTCTGAGACTGTTTGAAAAATCAGGATAGCCCCCAGTTCGGGCTTCCGCGAGTGGGCAAAAAGGTGTGAAGAAGCTCCATTTCGTCCTTATAACCACCAAAGACCCACGATCGAGAAGCCCTTCAGCTATTTATCAAACAGTCTCTCTCGGCTGGACTTTAGCCATTCACGCCGCGTAGCAGACCGCATCGGTTAGGCGTTCCACAAACTCCCGTGAGACTTTTAGCGTGTCGGCTTCCCGCGCTGACCCGCAAAAAGTCTGCTCCTGAGCCCACAACTCCTTGCGCACCAACGCCAAAGCGTCAGAGAAGGTCGGACAGCTCTTGCGGTACCAGGCTGTTTGTCGGACTGTTTGCGCGCTACTCGCCATATGCTGGTGAGCGAAGAGCGTGACCACGGAGAACAGAGCCAACAGCGCAGGGGCACTCCTCTGGATCGCTCTTTGGGACCAATGCCTCTGCGTCTCAAATCCCAAGCGCTGACGTACTTCTTGAAAGGTGGTCTCCATCTGCCAGCGCCGCACGAACCAGCAGATGATCCGCTCTGGGTCGGCACGAAGATCGGTGCAAAGGAGCGCCTGGGTCCTGAACTCTGCCTGGGGATCTCGGATCAACACCCAACGCAACGGCACGGCGGGCAAGCCCGTGCTGTGCCAGACAGCGGTATCCGAGACCACCTCTACCAAACGCTTTTCTTTGCCGTACCAGTTGGTCAGCGTGATGGCCCTCCAGACAGTAAAAGGATCTTCGCCAACGACCGAGAGGTTCGGCAGCCTCTCGCCTTTGAGGCGAGGTCTCCCTCTCTGCCCAGGGCGTCGTGGCGGAGCTGGTTCGTAAAGGGCGGCATCTAAGCGCAAGCGGGTGATGAAGGTGATCGGGTTTCTCAAACGTCGGCAGCGCTCTAGCAGCTTGAGCGATGCGTAAGCACGATCGGCGACGGCAACGATCTCTCGCTCTGGGTACCAGCGTCTCACCAAAAGCAAGAGCTGCCACGCCCAATCGGTCAGTTTCTTGTGCCGCTTGCCCTGCTCTTTGGCGTAACGCTCTGAGTGGGCCAACGCCGACAGAAACGGCAAAGCCCAAACCCGAGAAGCCCACGGAACCTCCGCCAAAAGCACCATGCAGATCCATCTGAGGCCGATCGTCTTGACGAAGCGCTCGCGGGTTGAGCGCACCGGGTCTCGGTAAACCCCCTTTGCGGCGATCTTCCTCCCCCGGCGTCGTTCCAATGTCTCGTCTATGCCTACCACTAACGGACCTTCGGGTGCGAACGTCTGCACGAGCGCTCCCAGAAGGATGCGGCTCGCCTTCGTGGGCGACCAAGTGGCACGGCTCAAGACCCGATGGTAGCGATGGAACCGCTCCTGTTGGTCCAAGCCCAACACACGTAGGGCGGAACTGACGGTTCGCTTGCCTGGTGCAAGGATCGCTCCCGCGAGCAAAACCTGGGCGTGTCGGAAGACGCGCTTTGAAAATAGTGGCGCAAACGGAGAGAAGATCTGTATCATCGTGGCTGGTAGGGTACGCATCGATCACCTCTCTTTGAGCGGACTGGTGACGAGCGTACCCTACCCCTTTCGACCTCAAATGGCTAAAGTCCAGCTTAGAATAGAGGCTTCCGCCGAAGATATGCCGTTCGGCTGATGCGCCCTACACCTCAGGTCCGTACAGTGTGAAGTACCTTCTATGTGTGGGGGCCGATCTTTTTCTTCCCTTCCCGACCGCTCCCATCGCTTTACCGCGGTCCTACGCTGGGGGCGTCGTGGGGGTACTCTGGACCGGTCGAGAGCCTTATAGTTACCCAGGCGCCGTAGAGAGGCGCGTAAGGAGCTCCCGGTAGTTCACGTCTTCGGCCATGCCTCGAGTGTGCAT
>JALZHG010000408.1 GCA_030914045.1 Chloroflexota bacterium
CGAGTGAGCCTCCCGCAGGTTCGCAAACTCGGTCCGCAGTCGCCTTAGCCAGAGTCCCTGATCTGCTCCCAACAGCTCGGGTTCGGCCCTCTCGGCGAGAGCCAGGTAGTGCTCGGCGTGCCGGCGGCAGACCTCCGGAGCCTCCTGGCTCTTCTCTTCGAGCTTTTCGCGCCCGAACTGCCTGATGGGCTCCAGCATCCTGTAGCGTAGCGTGCCCTCAGCTGCTGCCTCTGCCAGCACCAGCGATTTGTCTACCAGCGCCGCGAGCAGGTCCAACACCCGTCCCGTCTCTACCGGCTCTCCGGCTCCAACAGCTTCGGCCGCCTCCAAATCCCAACCACCTACGAACACAGAGAGCCGCCGGAACAATGCCCGTTCGGTCTCGCTCATCAATCCGTAGCTCCACTCGAGGGTAGCCCTGAGCGTCTGGTGGCGCGCAGCCGCCGTGCGGTCACCAGTGGTCAGTAGCCCCAGAGGATCCTCCAGCTTCTCAGAGATCTGCTCTGCCGTGAGCACCCTCACCCTCGCAGCCGCCAGCTCTATCGCCAGCGGGATGCCATCCAACTTCTGGCAAAGCCTGGCTACAGCCCAAGCGTTGCCCTCCGTCAGCGCAAAGCCCGCATTCACTGCCTTTGCCCGCTCGACGAAGAGCCTAACAGCCTCGTAGCGTGCCAGCTCTTCGGTAGGGGGCAAACGCAGGGGATCTGGCAGAGAGAGGCTGGGCACCATCCAGGTAGCCTCACCGGCTATGCGCAAAGGCTCCCTGCTGGTAGCCAGGATCTCTAGCTCAGGGCAAGCCCTCAGCAGCGTATCGGCGAGCACGGCACAACCCTCAACAAGGTGCTCGCAGTTATCCAGGATAAGGAGCGCCTTCCTTGGCTTCAGATGCTCTACGAGGGCATCGGTAAGCGAACGGTCCGGCACCTCGCGCACGCCCAAAGCCGAGGCTAGCGTCTCTGGCACGAGGTTGGGGTCGGAGAGGGAGGCGAGCCCTACCCACCACACCCCATCCTCGAACCCTTCGACCAGATCTTGCGCCACAGCTAGGGCAAGGCGCGTCTTGCCGGCTCCTCCGGGTCCTGTGAGCGTGAGCAGGCGGGTGTCTCCGAGCAAGCGCTTTACCTCAGAGATCTCGTGCTCACGCCCTATGAAGCTGCTCAGCTCCCGCGGCAGCTCACCGAGCGTGCGAGAGGAGGAGTCCGCCCTGACGTTCTCCACAGTGTCCTTCCTCTGAGAGCTCCGAACCGCGGATGGGCTTGGCAAGGTAAGCTTTTCTTCGACACCAGACAATGTCATCAGTCTTCGCTCCCAGTTATTCTCATAATTTTCGTTACCAGCGTGCAGCGTAGCGCGAGGTGGACCCCAGCACATCACTCAAATGAGTGATTTTGAGTAATTTTGAGCGATTTTTTTGGCGAGCTTAGGCTGCCAGGGATACCGCGTTCCCGCCTGTGGCGTTTGCGGTATCCGCCGAGTGGGCCCGCGCTTCGGCGCCTTGGGGGGCGCGACTACTTATCCAGGTGGGCACGAGCATGGCCACGATGAGCATCAGAACGATGCGCTTCGTCTCATCTCCTTCCCGGCGAGCTTACCCTGACGATGTTGCTGTAGTCAGAGCGTGGCGCGCTGGATCGAGGGGTTCGAAGAAGGCACGCCCGATGGCGAAGATACCACGCTGCGGCAGCCAGAAATCGCCGAGCCTCGTTTGTACGGGCAGGGGGCTAACCTCACCCAAGTCTTGGTCATCCATCCTGGCGGTGCTGGACTGTATTGCCCAGATGAGCATGGGGTTGGCGATGAACCTCTGGCGGTTAGGCGCTTGACCCGATAGCCCCAAACGTCCTGCCCTCAGCACCAGACTGGCTGCTTTCCCCATCGGTTTGAGTACCGCCTCCTTGCGCCACAGCGCATCAGGCAACATTCCGCCCAGCGCGTTCATCAGGCGAGTAGCCGGGGTTTCAGCCAAAGTAAGGTGCCACCTGAGACCAGGGTCGTCGTCGATCGAAATGGTGAAAGCTCGAGGGCCTGTCCAGGCGATCTCGATCTCCCTGACTACCGCTTCGGTAGCGGCACTCCCGAAATAGCGGGGGCAGGCCAGCTGCGGCGGTACATCCGAATAGAAGGTCCATCTTCCTTGGGGGTCCCGGTGCCACACCGACGTGTACCCCTCTCCGAGCGAAGATGCCGGGAATCGGCGCATGGCCAAGAGATCTCCGGAGGTGAATGGCACCCCCATCACCCCGTACCCGGCGAAACGCTCCTGGTCCCCACTCGGAAGCTCCGCACCTCCTTCCAACTTCTCCACAAGGTCCTTCGGCTCCGCCATGCTTCCTCCTTTGTATTATTAGGTAGGAGATGGCCCTAATTGCAGTATCTCATGGCCGCCTTAGGCCAACCTCTTGACTATAGACTTCCCTACGAAACCTGTGCCACCCGTGAGGAATATCCTCAACTAGACGCTTCCTTCAATGTAGTTAGTCCCTAGGGTAGCAAATGACGAGAGCAGGCACATCCCGAAAAGGAGTGATGTTTGCTATTATTTGGGCCTTGGGGCGGGCGGCGGAATGCATGAGAAGCTTATTCACCTTATTGCCTGGAAGGTGCTCTAAGAAGTTCGCCTATACTTCCTTGCGGGCCACTTGAGATAGGAGAAGCCTAAGATGGCTTACGCCAAGCCCGTCGCTTCGTTCGCCGACATAGAGGATGAGTTTATAGAGCGCGTTCACGCCGTCGTGTGGTGTACCGCGGCAACGGTGGACACCCGCAACAGGCCGCGCTCGAGGGTCTGGCACCCGATCTGGGAGGGTAAGACCGGGCGGATCGCCACCAATCGCAACACCCTCAAGACCAAACACCTCGCCCGCAACCCCTACCTC
>JALZHG010000409.1 GCA_030914045.1 Chloroflexota bacterium
GGTCAGTCCTACGTCCGGGGGGGTGTAGGGCGGCGGCGTTCATTGTGGATCGCACCTCGAAGAAGGCGTTCGCAAGGGGCAAACGATTGCCCTTACGCATGTAGCTGCAAGCTCAGACAGAGCTACATGTGGGGAAACGAGGATTAGCGGTGGCGCAGGATAATGCGCAACAGCACGATGAGCGCTCGTGGGTAGAGCTTGCCAGATCGGGAGACCCCGAGGCTGTGGGTTGGCTGTACGAACGCTACTTCGACCGCATCTACAAGTACATCTACTTGAAGATCGGGGACGCCACCGACGCTGAGGACCTCACCGAGCAGGTCTTCCTCAAGATGATTGAGGCTATCCACAGCTTCCAATGGCAGGGCACCACCTTCGCGGCTTGGCTCTATCGTATCGCTCACAACCAGGTGGTGGACACCATTCGCCAGCACTCCCGCCGTCCTCAGACTTCTCTAGAGCCGGTGGTTGACGTGTTGCCATCGGAGAAGGACGACCCGTACAAGCAGGCCGAATTGTCCGACTCGGTGGGGCATTTGAAGGAAGCGATGAGCAATCTCACCGATTTGCAGGCCCAGGTAATCACGATGAAGTTCGGTATGGGCCTCACAAACGCGGAGGTGGCGGCGGTGCTGGAACGCACGGAAGGCGCGATCAAAGCCCTGCAATACAGCGCCCTGCAAAACCTGAGCAAAGCGATGGCCCTCAAAGGCTGGCCTTAGGAACGAAACGGGCCACTGGCAATCGGCAGTAATTGTTGGGTAAAATAGTAGATTACGAGCAATCGAACGCCATAATAAAGAGCACTAACAACTAACAACTAACAACTAACGACTAGAAACTGGCAAACGATGGACGACGAGACCTTACAAGACGCATTAGACTACTGCCTCTTCAACCCCGACGAGTTGGAGATGGAGGAGTTGTTGGCAAAGTTCCCCGAATCGCGGGAAGAGCTTGTGCCTCTGCTTGCCCTGTGCGGTCTTATCAGCGAGGCGGTGCCGCCGGTGCCCCAGGAGCGCAGGGAGGCGATCAAGGGTCGCATCCAGGACGCGGCTCTGGCGAGGCAGCAGGCCATGATCGCTTCCGGGAACGGGCACCACGAAGGCGCGGTCGCGGCCACCCTGCCTGTCGTCACTGTCGAGCCGGAACCTGCCCCACAACCTGTCACACAGCCCGTGAGGCTGCCGGGCAAGGTCCGGGTCGAGGAAAACCGCCCGCGCCGCAGCTTCCTGGCCGATTGGTTCAGGCGTCCGGCCTTCGCAGCCGCCGCGTTTGCCGCCCTCATGCTGGCTTTCATCTGGGGCCTCTCCGCCTCGTCGCTGCCCGACAGCCCCTTCTACAACGTGAAGCTGCTTGGCGAGAGCATAGCCCTGAACGTGCAGACCTCGCCCGAAGGCCAGTTGCTCAAGCACGACGAGCTTGCTAACATCCGCCTGCGCGAGATCGAGGAGATGGAGCGGCGCGGGAAGCTGGCCGAGGCGGGCGGGGCTTTCGCCAATTATGCCGAACACCTGCGCGAAGGCCAGGAGATATTGAGCGGCACCCAATTCAGCGAGCAGCAGCAAGAGCGGCTGGCGAGGGCTTTGTACGCCACGAGCACTGCCGGAGAGATAAAGCTGGCTGGGCTTGACGACACAGCGGGCCTGCCGGAGCCGATGCGCGAGAGCCTATCGGAGACCAGGCAGCTCCAGCAGCAGGTACGAGCCTACTCTGCCGACGTGCTGGAAGACCTCGGCGTGGAGCCGCTGACCACCCTGCCGCCCCAAACACAGGATGCGTTGAAGCAGACGCCCGGACCCGGTGCGACCTCCGCGCCCGGAGGGACTGCCACGGCAGCTAACAGCAGCCCTACCTCACTTGGTAGTGGGTCGGGAGATGCTGCGACGGCTACCCGCACGGCTTCTAACGGAAAACAGCCGGACAGGACGGCCACTCATGTGGCGGGCAACCTCCATTCCACTGCCAGCGCCACGCCCACAAGCACTCGTAGTTCTACCGCCACGACTACGGCCTCACACACCAGCATACCGGCAGCCAGCGCGACTCGTACCGCTACCAGCCAGCCGAGTGCCACCTCTACAACGCGGTCTGAGGCCAGCCCTCTCGTCTCGACACCAACACGTACGCCGACTACCAGGCCGGGGAACGGCGCTACGGTGACGCCTCCACGCGGGAAGCCCACTGAGACACGAAGGCCGGAGTCCACCAGGACCCCCGGAAGGCCGCCGACGCATACGCCTAGACCCGAGAAGACCAAGGAGAAGGGCGACGAGTCCACAGCGACGGCTATATCTACGTCTACATACACCCCGGTCCCGGTGCCGCCTAGCAACACGCCAGTGCCCACCAATACCTTAGTACCTTCAGGGACGCCCACGGAACGGACCGACAACAGGCCGCCTACGCACACGCCGAAGCCCAAGGAACTCGAACCGACCAACGTGCCTACCGAGAAGCCTACGAAGGAGCCTACCGAGGAGGCCACCGAGGAGCCTACCAGAGAACCTACCAAAGAGCGTGTAGATAAGCCTACCGAGCCACCCAACCCCGTGAGCGCGTGCGACGTGGATGTAAAGGATGTGTCGGTGGGTTGCGGTTCGGGCAGCTGCATAGAGTGGAGCGCCCTCCTGGAGAACAAGGCCACGGAGCCGGTGGAGATAAACTGGGTGGCCGAGATGCAGGTCGAGGTTGCCGATGCGGCCCCTATGACTTACAGGGACTCGGGTACGGCCCTCATCCGGCCTGGTGAAGAATCGATAAGCGGCCGGTTCTGCGAATCGAGGCCGCCGTCAACCAAGAAGGTACGGGTGATAGTCCGCACGGATACCGGAGCCGAGAACTGCGATAGCCGCAAGCCGCGCACGATAGATT
>JALZHG010000175.1 GCA_030914045.1 Chloroflexota bacterium
GAGGACCCACCACCGCCCCAGCCTCCGCCGCTGAAGCCGCCCCCACCGAAGCCGCCGCCGGAGGAGCCACCGCCACCACCAATCCTGATGCCACCGCCGCCTCCGCCGAAGCCACCGCCTCCCCAACTGCCCCAGCCACCGCCGCTGCTCCGGCGCCTGCTGCCACTGCTCGCCATCGAACCTAGCACTCCCACCAGCATCGCCATGGCCGCTGCGTTGTCCGCTGCCTCCCGCGCTTGCACCTGGTCGTTGTACTGCTCTATCTGGGCGCTGGCAAGCTGTATCGCGCTCTGTGCGCGGTCGTGGGCCTTGTTGGCCGCTGCCTGCATCGACCTGAGCGCCTGGGCGTCGGCGTTGTCGCGCCACTTGGGCATGAGTCCTATCGCCTGGTGCAGGTAGCTGAGCGGATCGTTGGTGAGCACGTGCTGGTTCTCTTCCAGGTAAGCGCGGGCTTCCTCAATCGCTCTCCTGGCCTCCCCTATTGCGCTGGCGGTCTGGCGGCGCAGACCTTCCATGACCTGGAACTGGTCATACGCTAGCTTGTAAGCCTCGTCCGAGATCTTCTGCGCTTTGGTGTAGCCCTCGGCTACCTGGTCCAGCACCCTGGCGCGGGCCACGTCTTCGAGGCCGCCTTGCCTCAGCGGCTCCAACTCCTGCTGGGCGGCCCTGAACGTCCGGTCCGCGTCTTCGATGGCCTTGTTGATGGAGGGGTGGATGTCGGCCGCGTGTACCTGTGCGAAATTGCGCAGGCGGCTGAGACTGGCAAGCGCCTGCTCGTGGGTAGTCTGCACCCTGCGTCTGCGGGCCTCCATAGCCTCTGCCTGGCTGCGCGCGTCTGCCAGCGCCCGATCTGCCAGGTCGTTCGCGGCGCGTGCAAGCTCTACCACCCTGATCCAGTCGGGGCGGGGCAGCGACACTTCCTGCTTCGCCTCGGCAAGCTGCTTTTCCGCCTGCACCAGCATTTCGTTCGGCCGTGGCGTGACATCGGGATCGTACTGGCGAACGAAGGCCCGTCCCGCCCCAATGTCCTTCTCGGCGGCTGCGATTTCGTCACGAGCGATTGCCTGGCTCTTGCGCAGGTGATCGAGGCGCTCGATTATGGCCGCCACCAGCGCGCGGGCTTCACCGATAAGGGTATTCGCTTCCTCGATGTCGGCGGCGGCTTCGGCAAAGTCCTGTTCGCCGTCCGGGCTGGCGCGATTCAACCTGGTTGCTTCCTGCCAGAGCCGGTATGCGTCGTCGGCGCGCTTCTGGGCCTCGGTGCCGTTGCCCTGTATATCCTGCCACGAGCTGGGGGCGTACTCGTCAACCGCGTCGAACGCCCGCGCGCCCTCCTGGATGTAGGTCCTCAGTTGCTCCCCCGCCGTGCTGAGCGCAGTCAGGGCCTTCTCATTAGCGGCGTGCAGGGCAAGCACGCGTCCTACGCTAGCGGCGGCCTCTCCGACAGCCTGCCTCGCCTGTGCGAGGGCTTGCGAAAACTGCGGGCGCTGTTGCGGGCCGAGCATGCCTGCCGCACGATTCAGCGCGTCGAGGGCTGCTCTAAATGTAGCATCCGCACTTGCCAGCTTGAACCCCTCGCGGCGTGTGGCTGCTAGCCTCTGTCGTTCCTGGGCGAAGCGGGCGTTGGCCTGGGCAAGCTCAGCGAGAGACTGGCGGATCGTGTCGGCCAGCGAGCGCGCGTTGCGGGCCTGGTCGTAGGCGCGCAGGGGCAGAGAGGGCGAGCCACTCAGGGCGTTTATGGCGTCCTGGAGGCGCGTGCCGGCGGGTGCGGAGAATTGTTCCGCGCCTGGTAATGTGAGGTCGGGGGCCGCCGCAGCCAACCGCGACAGTTCGTCAGTTGCTGCGGCTATCGCTTTTTTTGCCGCGTCTACCTCCCCCGGCGCGGCGGCCATTTGCCCCTCCACCTCCTTGCCCACCCCTGAGAGGTGTTGCAGGAAGTCGCCCGCGTTCTTGAAGGTGGCCTGCACCCACTGGTACTCGGCGATGCCCTGGGTAAGCTCCTGCTCGGTGTTGTAGGGGCGCTCGTTCAACTGGTCGAAACGGGTGATAGCTTCGCTCAGGCTTGCGTAGATCGTCCTGTACTGGGTGGTAAGCTGGGCCAGTTGTTCGGGCCGCTCCCGGCCCATCGCCAGCGCCAGGAAGCGGTACTGTATCTGCTCGTTGGGGTCGGAGGGGAAGTCCAGGCTGGTAATCATGTCGGCGGATACATTGCGCGCCTGGGTTAGCTGCTCCCTCAGCGACCGAATCCTTGCCGCCCGCTCCTGGTTGCGCCGGTGGTTGCGCCAGAGCACCGGCCCCAGTATCGCGAGGCCGATCACCACCACGACACCCACGAATATCCAGAGCAGAGCGTCACCTATTGGCTCCGTATCGACGTTCGTGATGATGGCAGGCTGCGGCGTGGCGGTTGGGGGAGGGTTGCGGAAGAGGTCTATCTGCTCCGCGGCGAAGTTGATGCTATCCAGGTATGCGCCTGTGAAATCGCCGTCCGCAAGGTTCGGGTTGAGGTAGTCTGTCCTGATCTGGTCGGCTAGCGTGCCACCAACTCTCGGTTGCTCCATAGCAGACTTCAGGCGGTCGCCGTAAATAATGGCCGATTGCCGCGAATCTAGTATTACTACTATGGCTAAGAGGTCAGGGTTTAACGTGCCTGAACCGGAGGCAAGTCCGTATTGGTTCGCGGCAGCCCTGCCCAGTGCTGTTGCGTCCGGACCGAACCCCAGACCGCTTTGGGACAGCACCAGAAGCGGCTCAACCCCGAGGCCCTTAAGACTCTCGGCGGCCTGGCTGATTCTATCCGCATCGAGCCTTCCGGTGTCATCCACCACCACGCCAACCTGGCGGGGCCAGGTCTGAGCTGCTACTCCGGCCCAGGTGGCGGACCAAGCGAGCAGGAGAAGAAGGGCGACGAGGAGTCGCCACGCGTAGGATGGGCCTCCTCGCGGCAAGAGTAGATGTCTGGTAGCGGGCAACTCTGTCCTAACCTTGTATTTCGCCGGCTTGATGGGCCTGGGTGCCCGCCTGGCTGAGGTCGCGGGACGCACCCTCGTTGAGCGCGCGGTAATCGCCGCCCATAGCAGGTGCCTGCCCCATCATCGGAATCACCTTCAACTCGCGCTGTAGCTGGTCGTTGGCGGCGTGGAAGATGGCGTTGAGCAGCCGGGTGGCATCCTTGCGGCGCGAGGGGTTGTCGCTGTAGGCCTTCGAGACTGTGTCAACGATGATACCTTCCAGCAGTCCCGCGACCTGCGCGTTGAACTTAAAGGGGAAGGTGCGGTCGTTGACCTGCGCTATCTGAGCGTCACCCAGGTTGACCAGGGCGTGCACGCCGGGGGCGAGCGACTGCTCCCTGAGAGATTGCGCAATATAAAAAGCCCCGTCGCGGGCGGTCACCGGGTCGGTACCAATGCCGCTGACGCCCATCAGCAACTGGCTGTGATAGACCAACTGTTGTGCTATCGTGCCCAGGCGGTCCTCTATAATGCCCGCGATTTCCTCGTTCAGGGGCACCACCGGCTCGATTTGCGTGTCGGGCTGCGCTTCCGCGCTTGCACTTGCACTTGCATCTGCTACAGGGCCGCCACCGGAGTCAGGGGCCGCTGGGGATTCAGGCTGAGATGTGGGAGTGGGCTGCTGTTGCGCCGGGGCAGCTGCGCCTGCCGTGTCCCCCTCGGTATGGGGCTGCGTGGTGGGCGTGGTCTGCCCCTGCACGTCCGCGTCTTGCGCCTGCGATGTTGGTTGGTCAGGCGGGTTGGGCATATGGCCGGTGGACATGTTGAAGCTTCCTCCAGGGTTGGGTGTAGATGTGCTTACTACAAGAGATATGCCAGGCTGCGGGCCTGCTTCGTTTCACACCTCAGTTGCGTGAAAATGGCCCTTGCGCTCCCGAAGGTTGTGGTGTCGAGGCGAGGGCGTGCAAGATGGGTATCTCTGTTTCGAGCAGGGCTACTTCGGCCTCGAGGCGTGCGGCTGTACCGGGCGTCTCCAACAGGCGCTGGCGCTCGCCCGCCTCCATCTCGATGGCCGTAGCCAGCACGTAAGACAGCACGTCAGCCTCTTCAGGCAGCGTTACATCATTCATCGTCTCGCCGGAGAGCGCCATGCGGTACCGTGCGTACTGTGTGAAAAGGTGGGAAGCCTTGTGCAGTAGTGGGGTGGATACTGCGGCCTGTTCCTCCGGCCATGCTTCGACCGTGCCGAGCAGGTAGGGCTTGCTCTCCCTGTCCAGCGAGGCAATCCTGACGCGCTCAACGCCCAGGGCTACAAGGTAGAACCGCCCGTCCGGTAGCTCACGGGTGTCTGCCACTTCCACCATGCATCCAATGTCGTGCGGCGTGGCCTCGCCCCCTACCTCCACGCCCTCCTTGATGAGCGCCACGCAGAACCGGCCATCGCCTTCGTGCAGGTCTCGCACCATCTGCCGGTAACGCTCTTCAAATATGTGCAAGGGGAGGGGTATCCTGGGAAAGACGACGGTGTTGAGGGGAAATACCGGCATTACCTTGCTAATCGGTCCGCCTGCCATGAGCCTACCTCCTGCGCCCAAGAGACCAGTCGCAGCACCCCATTATATCACAAGCCTCCCGCATGGCCCTTCCAACCAGCAGTGCGATGTGCAAAACTGGCGGCCCAGCATCTTGTGAGTTGCCTCGTTTGCCCCTATACTAAAGCCACTTCGGAGGTGTTGAGCTTCCGGAGAAACAAAGCCCCGGATGGTCCGTCAGGATTGTCTGGGGTTTTTGTTTGCCTACGGCGGACGATGGACGATAGACGATGGACGATGGACGATAGTAGAGATGGAACCGCCAACACGCAGAGGACGCCAAGAACGCGCCAAGATTAGGATTGCTCTCTCATGCCTGGTATCCAGAAGTCACAGCAGCGACAGCAGGGGAGGTGAGCACTCAAAGCCCCACCCCGTCATTTCGAACGCAGTGAGAAATCTCGTCCCTCAGCACGCGGTACCCCTTTTCTTTCACTCACACAGTACCATGAGAAAGAGGAAACATCCTGGTAAAGGACGAGATTTCTCACTGCGTTCGAAATGACAGGGTGGGGGCTTGGTTGCCCGCACCCGCTACTACGAGCTAGGGCTAACCACTAACCACTAACCACTAACTACTTTCCCATCGTCCATCGTCCCACCAGCGGCATATTACTTGCAGACGCAGCACCAAACCGGCCTCGTAGCCTTTACCTTTCGACTCCACCAAGTATCAAGAGCATACATTTCTTGTGGCAACCTGGATTCTTTGAGGAACCCTGCGATGCCGCATACCCAACGTAGGTGACACCCCGCTACCGTCACAGGGGACCGCATGGAAAACATCGAGCTGCTGGTAGATCTCGCATTCGCGATGGGCGCGGCCCTGCTGGGAGGGTTCATCGCGCACATGCTCAGGCAGCCCGCCATCCTGGGCTATCTGCTGGCGGGCGTGGCGATTGGCCCTTATACGCCGGGGCCGGTCACGAGCGTGGAGCGGGTGCAGACGTTGGCGAACTTCGGGGTGGCCCTACTCATGTTCGCGCTCGGCACGGAGTTCTCGATGGAGGCCCTGCAAAGGGTGCGGCGGGTGGCGGTGATAGGCGGCCTGGGGCAGATCGCACTCGTCATCATCCTGGGCACCGGGGTTGGGCTGCTGCTGGGCTTCTCCCTCACGCACTCTATTTTCCTAGGCGGCGTTATCTCCATATGTAGCTCCATCCTCATGCTGAAGCTGCTCATACCGCGCGGCGAAGTGGAGTCGATTGCCGGCAGGGTGGCACTCGGCACGAGCATCGTGCAGGACCTCGCTACCGTAGCCCTGATCATAATCCTCCCGGCGCTCGCGGGCGAGATAGGTCCGGCCCTGTTGGCCGACGCGGGCCTGTCAGTGCTGCGAGGTGGGGCCTTCCTGGCGGCGGCCTACCTGATCGGCACGCGCATAGTGCCCCCATTATTGGCCTGGGTCACGCGCATGGGGGTCAGGGAGCTTTTCCTGCTGACAGTAGTGGCTATCGCCGTGGGCATGGCCGTGTTGGGCCACCTGGTGGGAATATCCTTCGCGCTTGGGGCCTTCATCGGCGGTCTGGTGGTTTCGGAGTCCGAGTTCAGCAGTGAGGTACTGGACGAAATCATCCCCATACGCGATATATTCTCCACCCTCTTCTTCGTATCCATCGGCATGCTGATGGAGCCTGCCTTCCTCGCCAGCCACAGCCTCGCTATTGCCCTGCTGGTAGCCACCATAATTATCGGGAAGTTCCTCATATCGAGCGTGCTGGTCCGGCTCCTGGGGTACGACACCGAGAACGCGTTGCGCGTGGGGCTGTTGCTGGCGCAGATTGGGGAGTTCTCGTTCGTGCTGGCGGGGGTCGGCCTGGCGAGCGGGACGATTGACGAGGAGCTTTACGGGCTGATACTGGCGGCGGCTCTGGTGACGCTGGTGGTAAATCCCATGCTGGTCAATGGTTCCGACCGCTTTATCGAGCCTTTGGGCCGGGTGGTGGATAGGTTAGTGCGCTTGCTGCCCGGCGGTTCGAGGGACATCAGCGCGCCGGTAGAAGTAGAAGAGGCGGTCCGTGGGCAGCGGGCGGATGAAGCCCGGCTGGAAGGCTTGCGCAGGCACGTAGTCCTCTGTGGGTTCGGCAGGGTTGGGCGCGAAGTGGCGCGGGTGCTCGCCGACCGGCCGTTCCCGTTTGTGGTTGTCGAGTACAATCCGCGCAGGGTAGACGAGGCCCGCGACATGGGCTTCCTCGCGATACAGGGCGATGCCACCGACCCGCCCACCCTGGAGCGCGCGGGCATAGCCGGGGCCTACATACTCGTGGTGGCGGTGCCCGACCTGGTGAGCGCGGAACAGATAGTGCGCCAGGGCCGGGCCATGAGCAAGCGGCTCTACATCATAGCCCGCAGCACCGATACCCGTGCCACCCCTCACCTGCAAAGGGCCGGGGCCGACCAGGTATTGCAGCCGGAGTTCGAGACCGGGCTGGAAATCATCCGGCAGGTGTGGCGCAAGTACGGGGTCTCTTCCATCGAGACCCAGAGCATGATAGGCGGGCAGCGCAGGCGGCAGTACAGCGGCGAAATCACCGAGCATGATTACACGGACGACCCCTTCTGGTCGTGAGCCGCGCGCCCGCGCTTACTTGCGCCGCGACATCAACTTCCCATAGAGGCCCATCAGTGGAGTGACGGACAGGCCATGCACCACCACGGACACCGCCACCACGGTGAGCACCAGGGCCAGCAGCTCTTGCGCGGCATCTTCCGGCACGCCGTGGTGTATGGCGTACATGAGATAGTAGATGGAGCCGATGCCCCGGATGCCGAACCAGGACATCATACGCCGCTGTAGGCGCGCGGTCGAGGAGCCTAGCAACCCCACCTCCACCGAAATGGGCCGGATGACCAGGAAGAGCAGGGGCACGAACCACAGGGCCGCCGTGGGCAGCAACTCCCAGGTCAGCAACCCTCCCACCAGCACGACCACCGCCACTTCACCTATGCGCTCCAGTTGCTCGTTGAAGCCGAGTACCGCCTCGGCCATGTAGGCGGGGGCTTTTTCGGGGTCGGTGGCAATCTCCTCCTTCTCCACCGCCTGGGTCATCGCCATGACCTCCTCGGGAGGCTTGTCACCGCTGCTCTGCATCTCGATGCGGCGCAGGGCCAGTCCGGCGGCGAACACGGCCAGGAAGCCATAGGTGTGCAGCAAGAGGGCGACACCGTAGGAGAGGGCGATGAGGCCCAGCGCCAGGAAGTCGTCGAGGCCCAGCCCCTCCTGGTGGTTCTTGCGCAGGTAGATAACGAACCTGCCGACGAGCGTCCCCAGCAAGCCGCCAATCAGCAATCCCCCGGCGGTGGCCCAGACGACGTCAATGGCGAGCCAGCGCCAGCCGAACTCCCCTATCTCGTGCAGCCCCAGCAGGCCAAGGCCCAGCATCACGAACGGGAAAGCCGTGCCGTCGTTCAGTCCGGCCTCCCCGGTAAGCCCGAACCTCAGCTTGTCGCGGTCGAAAGGGTGCTCAAGCTGCACGTCGGAGGCGAGCACCGGGTCGGTGGGGGCCAGCACCGCGCCCAGCAGTACCGCGACACCCACGGGCAGGCGCAGCACGAGCACGCCCACCAGCGTGATAAGCCCCACGGTGATAGCCATCGAAACAAAGGCCAGCCTGACCGGAATATACCACCTGCGGTGACTGAGAGGCGCGCGCAGTTTCAGGCCCGCCGTGAACAGCGAGATTATGACGGCCACTTCGGTGAGTCGCTCCAGCAGCCCGGCTTGCTCGATAGGGTCTATCTTGATGAGGCCCGCGCCGTGTTGCCCCAGTGCGAACCCCACCACGAGGTACAGGATGGAGGTCGTCAGCGGCAGCCGCTTCAGTACCGAACCCCCAAGCGCCATGAGGACGAGCAGCACCCCGGCCACCACGTACCATACATTAAAGACTAAGCTGTCCATTATTCTCCGCTTTGCATGATGTTCCGGGCGTGTTTCTCCAACGACAAGTTGAAGGCAACTCAGGCGCATACGGAAAGCCCCCGCAGTCCCAAAGGTAGAGGCAAGTATCGTACCCAGCGGCCGGTACCGTGTCGGAGGTGTATGCCTCAAATGCAGGAACCCTACTCACCTCTGTCATCCTGAGCGTAGCGAAGGATCAGCCGCCCGTGTTTGACTCTTCCTATTGCAAGCCCTGTGTCCCTC
>JALZHG010000410.1 GCA_030914045.1 Chloroflexota bacterium
AGGAACGGACGTACCCGCTGCGCAGGGTCCACGCACAGTCTACGAGCTAATTACCGCCACGTCGCCCTCATGGGCACGTCTATGCTCCCCTGTCCTTTCGGGTGACAGCTTGCTCTCGCCTTCGTCAAGGTCAATGCCAGCATAAGGCGTGTCGGCACGACGCTCAGCATCGGCCTGCTCCTGGTTACACCGCCTACGGTATCTGGTCCATACATCAGTCGCCAATACGGCGTTGCCCCCTAACCAGAAGGCCATCACCATGAAGAGCAGAGACACGGCATCCTCCTTAGCCTACTTTGTCTACTAATTTTATGTATTTAAATAGTCTAGTAGGGTGTGGCTTAAATGTCAACACTGGTGACCGCCCTGCCCTATGTTCCTTCCGCGCTACGAAGAACGTAATCACGTTCATCACCCTGGCTATCTTGACCATCTTCAAGGTGCCAACACCATGAGCAGTTAAGACCGTCCTTCTGCGACTGAAAGGGTAGCCTCAACTTTGCGCGGTCCGGAAGGTTCTACGGAAGGTATCTCAGCTTGTAACGAGGTGGGAGAGTAGCGGTGCTTGACGACTTCTCATGGAGGTCGGTCAAAACAAGAGTGCACCGAGACAGCGAGCTCCTTAGGACGGTGATGTTCCCGGTGCACCTTGTCTTGCGTGTCAAACCTGCAGACAGAACTTAGCTGCCGGGGCGGTTCTGTTCCCGCGGTTGGTGGACTTCTTCGTGTGTGAGTCTGACCTCCACGTTGTCGCCGACGTCTATGGAAGCCGCAACCTCACGCTTGACAACTCGGACTCGGATGGGGTTGCCCTGTGCATCACGTTCGACCTCAATCACGCCCGCATCATCCAAATAGTTAACCAGCACAACGGTGTAATCCTTAAGCTCATTGGCTTCACGTTCTAAGTCTCCAGATGCTCTGGCGTAATGCCAGCGGGTAACGAGGAAGGTGATAGAGCCCCCTACGGCTATCGAAATCAAGGTCAAGATTATGGTCATTGCCATGCCTTATCCTCCCAACTTCCTACGCCATCACGGACGCAGTTTCGTCGCCTGTGCCGTCCTGCTACGTCGTGTCGACAGCATAGCAGTTTACGATAGTTGATGCATAATGGTCTACATGTAGCATGACATGCAGGCGAATAACCCAACATATGGGTGTGCAGGATCGACACCAGAGACCTACCGTGACTTGGTCACTCGAGTGAGTATAGCCCTGCGATAACTGAAGCTGCGTTCTTGGAAGCTCGTAGACGATGTGAGCAGGGTTAGATAAGCGGGCTTTAATAACACTTAACGCAATATATGGTGTGTTAGGTATTGCGTACTACATATAAAGGTGTAGGATGTCTACAACTTTTGGGCGAAGGGAAGGCAGCGTGGTTGGGCTAGGTGATGGTACTAGCCCCAACTGTAGAGGATACGGGGGCACATCTTATGGAAAGACACGAAGCCCGACGTGGGGTGCGGGTGCGGGTTGGGGAAGGTTATAGGAAAGACGAACTGCGGGGTGCGGTCGGCACGGTGCAGCAGATATGGGGTAATCCCAACTTCGCTACGGCATTGCTGGTGCGGTTGGAGGAGGACGAACGGTACGAGCTTTTCTGGCACCATGAACTTCAGGTGGCTGAGGAAGAAGCCATCGGGGCCTAGGTTCGTATACAAACTGGCTGTTCGGATCAAGCTGTAGGGTAAAGTCCGGTAAGGAACTGGTGCCCTTCTCTGGGTGATAGGTGGGGAAAGGGAAAGGAGGAGTCGGGCACCAGGGACTCCATAAATACCGCACATAAGCGTAGGGTGAAAGCCTCTTGACCGTATATCGGGTTAGAATGGCCCGAATTATGTAGGCACGTTGCACAGTACGACGCATGACACTCTGAGCAGGCCGTGCAAACATGTGCCGATGATTACACCGTGCGCATCCTGTGAGCACAAACTATGGGCAGAGGTGCGTGAGGTGGCCAGCATTCGCTTCGTGCTGTACTTCGATGACGACGAGAGGAGCGAAACCTACGCCGAACACGTAACCGAGTGTCCCAACTGTGGCCTTTCGCTCCTTAGCGACGCCATCAAGCCCATACACCTTTCTCACCACCTCAAGTAGCAAACTTAAGGCTGCATACTAGGCTTATACCTGATACTGATGATGACTGAGGCTGCTTACTTGGAGGCTCGTAGAAGGCGTGAGATGTCGGAGTTGATGTACGCCAGCGTATAGCCTTCGACGGTGCAAGCTCTACGTATATCAGATAGATTAGCCTATCAGCTAGGAGGGGTAGTCTAAGCTACTCTTGCAGTTCCGCCACAACAGCAAGAAATACCTGCAAATACGTACAATTTCGCGCATCATCTGTGCACAGAGATGTTTAGGAATAACTGCGTATGACCCGCCATGCCGTTGTTACTATTCTGTCAGAGGTTAGCGCCCATAGATGGGGGCCAGGAGTCGAAAAATCCCAAGCGGGGGTGGGGTGGCTAAGAGGGGTGATTTACGGTATGAGTAGGAAGGTATTAAGCCTCTCGCACTTGAACCACTTAGAGCTTGCGCGGATAGGCGCGTAGCGAATGTGTCAATGGGCGATAGGGAGCCGATTTGATAGCTCGGAGAACCTGCACATATGAAAAGTAGCGAACCTATCCGCGGAACCTCTTACTCTTGGGCCAGAGATTAGAAATAACGGCAAGGGATAGCAAGTAGGACTGAATGTGCTGGTTGTAACTTCTGGACTTCCCCCGGTTCGGTAGACACGTTTGCGTCACGCAGCGTCCTCTTCTCCCAGTTTAACCTCCTCGAACTCAGCGGGGCTTAAATGTCCTAGAGCAGAGTGCCTCCTTCGGGTGTTGTAGAAGCCCTCTACGTACTCTGCAGA
>JALZHG010000411.1 GCA_030914045.1 Chloroflexota bacterium
CTACAGCACTTATTAGCGTGTCATGGCTCTATTTCACGGGGTTATTTGCATGGGCTACTTCGCATGTGCTTTTCGGCGATCGCTGGTGGTGGCTCTTCCTGGTAAACTCCTTCGCAGTCTATCTCTTTCTCCCACTACCAGCGGTTTTGACGGTCGCTATCATAGCACGCCGGCGCGAGATATGGACTGGCTTTGGCGCGGCGTTAGCACTATACTAAAGCGCAGGTGGGATCTACATGGTTCGACTCGGGCAGGGTTTCGACAACGGCGGTCATGAGCGCCGCGGCGCGTGCCTGGAGTTCCGTCCGACACCGCTGCTTGACCTCCGCTGTCCGCTCCGCCAGCCCCGCGAAGAAGGCGCTCAGCTTCGCCTGCACCTTGGCTTTCGTCCCCAGACAAATGTTGGCCGTGACTTCCTCCCGCGCCCAGTCCCAGATCGCTTCATCGGCGTTGAATTCCGGGCTGTAGCCGGGCAGCCGCACCAGGCGCAGTTGCAGCTGCGGCGTACGCAGGTACTGCCGCAACGCCTCGCCGCCGTGTGCCGGGGCGTTGTCCCAGATGATAATCAGGGGCCCCGGGTGCTTGGCGCGCACCTGTTGCAAGAAGGTTGTCGATGTCTCCGCCGTGCTGTTCCCCTCCAGGTCCATGACCTCGACCTCCCCCGTCTCCAGACACACCGCCGAGTAGTAGCTGGCCTTCTCGCCCCAGCGCGGGCAGAGCGAGTCCACCAACGCCGCCTCGCCCTTCAGCACCCATTTCCCGCGCAGGTCGCCATCGGCGCGGAAGTGCGCTTCATCCACGAAGAAGATCTTGGCCCCTGTTGCCGCGGCCTCCTGCAACAGCGCGACATACTGCTCCACGAAGGCGGCTTGTTGGGCGGGATCGGCCTTCAGCAGCCGCTTCTTGGGACGCTTGAGCACGAAGTCCAAGCGATGCAAATAGCGCAGACAGGTGCTGCGGCTCAGGCGCTGGCCGGTGCGCTGCTCGACGAACTGGCGCACCACCTTCCAGTTCCAATTGGCGAGGTCGATCCCGGCTGCGGCCGGTGGTGCCTGGACCGCCGCCTTCACCTCAGCTTGCGTCACCGGGTCGAGGGCGGGGGGGATCCACCCGTGTGCTCGAAGGTGAGGGCCGGGGGGCCGTGCTGGCGAAAGGCGGCGAGCCAGGCGCCGATGGTGTGTGGGTCGCGCTCGAGGGCGGTGGCCACGTGGGCGGCGGACCAGTCCTGGGCGAGTAACCAGAGGGCGTGCCAGCGTTCGCGTTCGCGGGGGGTGGGCGCGCCATACATGTGCGCACGCACCTGGTGCAGGTCCAAGTCCCAGCGGCCCAGCGAGGTGAGGATCTCGTTCATCGGCGTACCTGCTAGGTGTGGATGTATGACAGCAAGTGTATACGACAGTCCACCTGTAGATCTCACCCGCGCTTTAGTTCAGTGTGCGCCTGAGACAGGAAGCGTCACATTCTGCCGCTCCAGGGAGGTGCTATGCCGGATCCCAGGAATAGGGGCGCTCGAGCGACGCCAGCAGCGCCTCGGCGTCGAGGGGGATGTCCAGCGTCACGCCGATCTTCTGTTCCGCCTCGGTCCATACATAGCGCGTCCACTCCCAGAGCCCGTGGGCCGCGCGGCGGATCGCTTCGCGCTCAGGTGCCGCGGGCCAGGCTGCGTAGAGCAGCGTGAGCTCATCCGGCGGCAGGAAGCACTCGGCATAGCGCACCTCATATGGCTCGCGCCCGCGCAGCTTCGCTAGCAGGCCGTACACATTGAACAGCTGCTCGCTGAAATTGGCCAAGGCGTCGGCGTAGGAGCCGCGAATGTTATGCATCGTGATATAGCCCAGCATGTGAATCGCCTCCTCGATGACCTTCTGGGCGCTCTCGCGCGTGAGCTCGGGCGTGGGCGGCGGCGACGCGGCGACGATCGATTGGAGGAAGCCATCAGTATCTTTGACCACCGTCTTACGGTGGAAGTAAGGCTCGGGCTTGATATCGTCCTTGCGCATGAGAGCTACGTCGATCGCCTGCCAGTCGGGACCGGCGTAGCCGTTGCCCCACAGTCCGAACGAGAAGACGAAATGGAGCTCGCCGAGCCAGCCCATATAGTGCTCCAGCAGCTTGGGCGTCTCAATCACCTCGTCCCGAATCCAGAGCGTCACGTCGATATCGGAGCAGCGGTCGGCCTCGCGGCGCCCCAGCGAGCCGACGTACATCATGCCCAGCACATCGGGGTCGGCGGCGATGCGCCGCTCGAACTCGGCCAGCGGAAAGGTGACCCCCATCCGCAGATCTTCCCGACCGGTCGCCTGTGCCTCCGCGGGGGCTTGTGTCATAGCCTGCCTCCTGTTCTGCAAGAGTGAGAGCACGATTGAACCACAAAGGACGCAGAGGACGCAAAGAGCTCGCAGTTGGCGACGCCGAAGAATAGCGGACTGGATAGTGGACCTGTATGATCACGCCACGGAGTAGGGCGGATGATACAGCAGTGATGCCATGCTGTGCTCATGCACCTTGCCCCGGTCACGATCACGAGGCTCAATGCTACGTCCGGCTACTCCGGCCGACACACCGGCCATCGTTGCCGTCTCGAACACGCATAGCCGCGCGGTGCTCGGCACCGATCGCGCGCTGATCGACGAGACGAGGATGCTGCGGCTCGCGCGCTACGTCCCACCCTCGGCTGTGTGGATGCTCGCGGAGGTGGACGGCGTCGTGGCCGGGTGGCAGCATGAGCGCCGTTGTCCAAACCCTGCCCGAGTCGAACCATGTGGATCCCACCTGCGCTTTAGTATAGGATAGAACAGTCACTGGGGGATTAACAAGAGGCAAAAGGCGCGCCGACCCCCTCGGGTGTGGCCCTGCGGCGCAGGGGTGCCC
>JALZHG010000176.1 GCA_030914045.1 Chloroflexota bacterium
GGCACCAACAACCAGGCGATGTCGTTCGGTAAGTCCCGCGCTCGCCTCTTCACAGGCAACAAGCCGACCATCACCTTCCAGGACGTGGCGGGTGTGGACGAGGCGAAGCAGGAGCTCGCGGAAGTCGTGGAGTTCCTCAAGTACCCTGAGAAGTTCAACGCCCTGGGTGCGCGCATCCCGCGTGGTGTGCTGCTTGTAGGCCCTCCAGGCACCGGCAAGACGATGCTGGCCCGCGCGGTGGCCGGTGAGGCTGGCGTGCCCTTCTTCTCCATCTCCGGCTCGGAGTTCGTTGAGATGTTCGTGGGTGTGGGCGCGAGCCGCGTGCGCGACCTTTTCGACCAGGCGAAGCGCAACTCCCCCTGCATCATCTTCGTGGACGAAATCGACGCGGTAGGCCGCCATCGCGGTGCCGGTCTGGGTGGTTCGCACGACGAGCGCGAGCAGACCCTGAACCAGATACTTGTGGAGATGGACGGCTTCGACAGCCAGACCAACATCATCGTGGTCGCCGCCACCAACCGCCCCGACGTGCTCGACCCGGCGCTCCTACGCCCCGGCCGCTTCGACCGGCAGGTGGTGCTCGACCGACCGGACATCAAGGGCCGCCTGGCTATTCTGCACGTGCACTCTCGCGGCAAGCCCCTGGAGAAGAACATCCAGCTTGAGACGCTTGCCAAGCAGACGCCCGGCTTCTCGGGCGCGGACCTGGAGAACCTGGTGAACGAGTCGGCTATCCTGGCCGCCCGCCGCAACCGCAAGACGATCACCATGTCCGAGATGGAAGAAGCTATCGACCGCGTAATTGCAGGCCCGGAGCGGAGGAGCCGCCTGATCTCAGACCGTGAGAAGGCTATCACCGCCTACCACGAGGTAGGGCACGCGCTGGTGGCTCGCATGCTGCCCAACGTGGACCCTGTGCACAAGATCAGCATCATCGCTCGTGGCATGATGGGTGGCTACACCCGCGTGCTGCCCGGCGAGGACCGCTACATGTGGTCCAAGTCGCAGTTCAAGGACAACCTGGCCTTCGCCCTGGGTGGCCGCGCCGCCGAGGAGATCATCTTCCAGGAAGTGACCACCGGCGCGAGCAACGACATCGAGCGCGTGACCGAGATGGCCCGCCAGATGGTGACGCGCTACGGCATGAGCCTGAAGCTGGGCCTGGTGGCGCTGGGCCGCAAGGAAGAACTGGTCTTCCTGGGCCGCGAAATCTCGGAGCAGCGCAACTACTCCGATCAGATCGCGCTGGAGATCGACCAGGAAGTCAGGGCGCTGGTGGACGAAGCATACGCCACGGCCAAGGAAATCCTGACCACCTACAGGGACAAGCTGATCGAAATCAGCGAGCTGCTGATAGAGCGCGAGACGCTAGACGCTGCCGACTTCGAGGCCTTGTTCGAGGGTATGCCTCGCCCCGAGCCTAAGCTGGTCAACCCGCCCAAGCTACAGCGGCCCGAACAGCCGGTGCCCCCGGCCAGCGAGCAGCAGCCCCGGCCCCTCCCGGGCCTCCAAGGTGCCCCCGGTATGGCCTTCCAGCAAGAGCCGGACTCTAAAGTCTAAACGCCAAGACGCGGAGACGCCAGGGACGCGCAGAGAGAAGTAATACTTTAGAGAATAGCAAGAGGACCAGGATGCGAGATAACGTACCCTGGTCCTCTTGCTTTTCTCTAAACCTTCTAAACCTTGGCGCGTCCTTGGCGTCTCCGCGTCTTGGCGTTTAGACAACCTCGGCCTCTATCGCTGCATCTGGAACTCACGTATGCTGCGGCTGAAGGCATCGAGGATGTAGAGCTTGCCGCCTGGGGCGTGAGCAAGGCCACGGGGTGCGGCCAGCGTGGGGGCGGGGTCAGGGATGCGCGAGAACTGGGTCTCGCCTGTCTTGGTGTTGATCGACAGGAAGCCTTCATCGTAGGTAACGTCCAGCCACTCACCATCGATATCCAGGTACCAGGCATTCAACTGCGTCTCGTAGGTGCGTAGGACCTGCGCCTCGGGGCTGACCTGGAAGATCCTGTGGCTGAGGTCGGAGATGTATACAGTGCCGTTCTCGCTGACCGCCACGTCTATGACGTTGTTGAACGGCACTTCCTGGCCGCTGAAATCCGCCAGGGCTTGACCGCCATCCTTTCCGTACCGGGCCACGCGCCCGCCTACCGTATCGGCCACGTAGATGCTGCCGTCGGCTGTAACGTCGATGCCGCTCGCAACGGGAGTCTTGCCTTCGAGCGCAATCTGCCTGACTATAGTGCCGTCGCCCCTCATCACAAGCAGCGCCTCGGGACCCTCGCCGTTGTTCAACACGTAGAGCAGGTTGTCGGGGCCAACTGCAATATCTGTCGGTTGGGTGTAGGTCGTCACGTCGGCTGCGCCTATGGGTTGCAAGATAGAAACCTGTCCGCTGGTGGTATCCAGCACCCCCACATGCTTTTCCTTGAAGTCGGCAAAGTAGAGCTTACCGTCCAGGTAGGCCATGCCCTGCGGCGAACTCATCGGCAACTCTAGAGGCCACGCATTAGTTTGTGCCAACACGGTGCGCCGCTTGAGGTGCTCGGCGTTGACCGCGTACCAACTTCCCGCGAATAGTCCGATCGCTAGAAGCCAGAGCGCAGCTTGCGCGACGAGAGGCAGCGTGCGGCCTACCCAGCGCGGACGACGCGCGGACATTAACACGTAGCACAAGAGGACGAGAGCCATGACAGTGGCCCCCGTCCATAGGGTGTTGGCGGGGAGTCGTAGCGTGTCGATGTGCTCAATAGAGGGGAGCAGGTTCCACACGTCCACACGCAGGGGCGAGCGGGGGTCGTTGGCAAGCCACAGGAAGATGGAGTTGGCGGGCCAGAGCAGCCTGGCGTCGTTCCACATGATCCCCATGAAGAAGATGCCGGGTAGCGCGAGCGCGGCGTAGATAATCTTATAGACGATGCTCCGCTCCAGGGCGAGCAGCGACATGGCAAGCGGCGCGGATAGGAGCGGGGTTATAACCGTGATGAAGCGCGCCGGTGGGCCCCAGAGGCCACTCCAGAGCACGTAAGTCATCAGCAGGCCGACGTACGGCAGGGCTATCACTCCGATCCAGAAGAGCAGGCGGCGGTCGGCGGAGCGCCGCGAGCGGAACATGGCGACCATGCCGGCGAAGGCCAGCAGGTAAATCGGCGCGTAGACTAGCAGCCCCGCCTGCCGATCCACAAGGAGCGCGAATCCGGTCCTGAAGAAGTGCACGAACTCCTCGCCACCCTTCCACGGCCACAGGAACGGTTCGGCCGCGCCAAGTTCGGGCACGCGGTTGGGTGGCGTGAGCGTGCCGAACAGGAAAAGGTTGTACGCGGCCAACAGGCCCAGGGCCGTAGCGATAGGGACCGCCCACGTAAGGAGCCGGGGCAATACGCTTTCCAAAGGGGAGGCTGTGGGAGCCAGGTCAATATAGGTGGCACCTTCCTCGGTCGTTCGCGCCGCCTCAGGTGCCTGGGAGCGGTAGTAACGCCAGCCCTGGTAAGCGCCGAAGGCGACCAGCCCGGCAGCCACCGGCAGGTTGCGCCAGGACATCCACGGAATGTAACCTATGCACAGGCCCAGGAGCACCATGCGCAACGGACCGTTCGCCGCCCAACCCAGCGCCAGCCGCCTGAACGCGTAAAGCACCATGAGGGCGGTAGCCACCTCCGTAAAGACCAGCTCGCTGTAGGTCATGATGGGGCTGCTGAACGACATGGGCAGCCACACCGCCCACGCGATCCACTTGCGCCCGGTTAGCTGGTAGGCCATCAGGAAGATGTTCACCGCTAGGAGCGCCCCGAGCACGTTCATGAAGATCACCGTGGCGGGCCACCAGAGCGACACGAGAGAGCCAAGGCCCCATGCAGGCGCAATCAGCAGCGGGAGACCGGGCTGCCGGAAGTCGTACATCTCGTCCGGCGGCCGGTTCGTGGAGGCGGCAGGGATGGGGGGTAAGGGGAACGGGGCCCCCATACCGACGAACCCTGGCGGACGAGGACTCAAGCTGTAGAATTTGGTCTCGTCCTGTTGGGCGTAATTGTTGGCGATGTTGAGATCGCCGTCCTGCACTATGCTAGCCGCCACCATGAGGTAGAAAGCCTGGTCGCCGGTGGGCGGGTTGCTGTAGATGATAATCCGGGGCACCATCGACAGGTAGACGAGCAGGGACAGGCAGAAACAGATGATCACCCTGCTCCTGTGCAATGGCAGTTGCCCCAAATCGGCAGCAGGGGGCACAGTAGGCACGCGCACGTATTCCCGGTCGGGATCACCGTCAGGCGGCTGCCGATCTTTGCGGTCGTGCCGTCGGACAGCCGTGTAAGCTTCAGGTACCCAGGCTTGCATTGCTTCGCGGCGTCCCGGACGTTGAGGCAAGGCGCTCGCCGTATCAGCCGGTGGGAGATCTTCGCTATTTGTGGGCTTGTCTGGTGCGTGCATGGTGGCTTGGGACGACTCTGAAGGCTAGTAGTGGTGCTTCACCCATCTATCTAATTATGACCGACGGACAAAAGGTACAAGGTACTGCATAGAAATATAGTTGCTCTAGACGAGAGCAGCTAGGCATAAGGCTCAATCAGGAAGTTTACTCTGGGCCTCGTGCTGTGTCAAACTCGCTCCCCTATGCTTTCCACTTACTGCCGCCCTATGGTACAATGACCTTTGTGCCCGCCCGGTAGCTTGCTGGGACCTTCTATACCGGGGGCTGCCTTATCACGTAACGACCGGCCCCTCACCACCGGCCGGCTGGACCAAACGCCACCACCTCCCATGCGTCTCAAACACCTCACGCTGCACGGATTCAAGACTTTCGTCCCCAGGACCGACCTGGTCCTGGGTGAAGGCATTACGGCCATCGTCGGGCCGAACGGCAGCGGCAAGAGCAACGTCGCGGATGCGATACGGTGGGCGCTGGGCGAGCAGTCGCTTTCGATGCTGCGCGCCAAGCGGACCGAAGACCTCATCTTTGCAGGCTCCTCGAACCGTCAGCCGGTGGGCATGGCCGAAGTAGCCCTCACGATAGACAACTCGGACCGCCTGCTCCCCCTCGACTTCGCGGAAGTCACCCTCACGCGCCGGGCTTACCGCTCCGGCGAAAACGAGTACTACATCAACAAGAGCCGCGTGCGCCTGCGCGACGTGCTGGACGTGGCCTCGACGCTGGGCCAGGCCTACACGGTGGTGGGCCAGGGGCTGGTTGACGCTGCCCTCTCAGCGCGCCCGGAAGAGCGCCGGGAGCTATTCGAGGAGGCAGCCGCTATCAGGAGCTACTTCGTGCAGCGCGAAGACGCCCTGCGCCGCCTCACCCGCACCGAGGAGAACATGAGCCGGGTGGCCGACCTCGTAGCCGAGCTTGAGCCACAGGTGAAGCGCATGGAGCGTCAAGCCCGGCAGGCGCAGGAGTACGGCAAGATAGAGGCCGAACTGCACGAGGCAATGCAGGAATGGTACGCCGGGCGGTGGCAACTCGCCTGCGCCGAGTTGGAGAGAGCGCAGGGCAGCGAGGAGGTGGCGAGGAGCGTTGTCGAAAGCAGGAAGGCCGAGGTAGCAGCCAAGTCGGCCCAACTGGCCGAGGCACGCAAAGCGGTGTGGGAGTTGGTGGATGCTGTGTCGGCGCTGCACGAGCAACGGGCGCAGATACAGGCACGCCACGCCACGCAGTCGCAGGCGCAGGCAGTGCTGGCGGAGCGGCTGTCCGCGTCGAGAGCGCAGACGCAACAACTCACCCAGGAACAGGCGAGCCTAGATGCTACGATCCGGCAGGCGCGGGAACAGTTGGCGTCGGCAGACCAGGACGTTCAGGCGCGCGAGGCCGAGATTGCCGCCTTACGCGAGACGGGCAAGGAAGTAGCGGCCCGCCTGTCCGGTTGGGACGCGAAAATTGATGAGTTGCGCCGCCGCTACGAGGGGGAAGCCAAGGCGCTTGAAAGTGCCGCCCGGCAGAGCGCGGAGCTACGGTCGCGTGTGTCGCAGGTGCAGCGGCAAATCTCCGAACAGGAGAACGTAGCGCAGGACGCTGAAAGCAGGTTGGCCTCTCTTACGCAGAAACTCGCCGCGGAAGAAGCTTCCCTGGGCGAGAGGCACGCGTATTTCCTTGACGCGCAGCGGGCGGTCGCGGCGGCGGAGGCCGAGCAGACCGCCGCCCAATCGGCACTAGGCAAGGCGCGTGCGGCCCAATCGGCTGCCGAAGCGGCGGGAAGAGAGTTGCAGCGCAGGATGGACGGCCTGAACTCGCAAATCGCGGCGCTTGCGGGCGAACAGCAGGCGAGCCTCTACGGTGGCGTGCGGGCGGTGGCCGGTGCCGCGCGGGAGGGCAGGCTTGCTGGCTACGTCGGCACGGTCGCGGAACTGTTGCAGGTACCTGGCGACCTGGAAACCGCGATTGAGGCGGCGCTTGGGGGCCGCTTGCAGGATGTGGTGGTCTCGACCTGGGGTGATGCCGAGCGGGCGATTGCCATGTTGAAGCAGTCGGGCGCTGGACGGGCTACTTTCCTCCCACTCGACACGCTGAGGGCCTCCCCTGCTTCTAATCCGCCTTCGGGAGCCGGCATCGTGGGCCTGGCGCGCGACCTCGTTGACTACGAGCCACATCTGAAGACGCTGGCAGAGTCGTTGCTGGGCAGGCTGGTGATTATGGAAGACCTGCCTTCCGCTCGCCGCACGATTGCTGCTTTACCCGCGAACGCGCCGTGGACGCTGGCGACGCTGGGAGGCGAGGTGGTACGTCCGGGCGGCTCGGTCACGGGCGGGTCGAACAGCCGGGCGGACGATAACCGGGCAAAGGGCCGCACCATCCTGGCACGGGAACGCAAGCAGCGAGAGCTAAACACGGCCCTGCAAGAGCTCAAGGGAGAACTGGCGAAGGCGCAGCGTGAAATTACAGCCAGCATTGAGACGGTGCGAGAGCAGGAGGCAGCGTTGGCACGGCTGGCCGCGCATTCGGATGATGCCCGTAGGAAGCAGGTGGCGGCCCAGATGGCGCACGTCGAACAGCAGTCGGCGGTGGCGCGGCTCCAGCAGGAGATTAGCTGGCGCAACGGCTTGCTGGGCGAGACGCGCCGCAACATAGAGAGCGAGCACTCCCTCATGGAGAGGACCGGCGTCGAGCTAGCCGAGCTTGAGGGCCAACTTGAGCCGTTGCGGGCTGCCGTAGCGGACGCCGAGACCGAACTAACGCACGCCATATCCGAGCGCGAGTCGCTGGCTGGGCTTGCCGGGAGCGAGCAGACACGGCTCGCGGTGATGGAAGAGGGCCTGCGCAACGCCCGCGCTCGCCACGCCGATTTGCGGCGCGAGTTGCAACGATTTGAAGGCAGGCAATCGGACTTGGCCGCCAGGCTGGAAGTGGCAGCACGAGACGAGGGCATCTTAATCCGCCAGATTGACGAGCATGCCACCCAGGTGGTGCAACTGGCCGAACAGCTCTCGCAGATCGAAGCCAGGGTAGACCCCTCAGAGCACGAGGTGCGCGTCCTGGAGGCTGAAGTAGGTCAGCTTGAGAGCGAGCAGTCCGCCCTTCAATCTCTACTGTTGGACAACGAGACTGCTCTCAGCCACGCAGCAGTGGAAAGGCAGCGGTGCATCGGTACGCTCGACAGCCTCCAGGTGGAGATCAGCGAGGAGCTTGGGGAGGCGCACAGCGGCCAGGAAGAAGTGGCGCACCTTGTGGTTGTGGGTGTGGAGGCGGCTGGCGGCACTGCAATCGGCGGGATGCAGGTAATGTGGCCCACCGCACTGCGGCGTCCTGAGCCTCATGTGGCGGGTGGCTCAAGCAACGGGCACGGTAGCGACACCGTGGGAGACCCGCAAACGCTGGAGAGGCGGGTGTACTCCCTTAAGGCGAGGCTGTCGCGTATCGGGCCGGTGAACCCCCTGGCAATGGAGGAGTTCACGTCCCTCTCGGAACGGCATGCTTACCTGCAAACACAGCTTGGCGACCTGAGCGCAGCGGGCGACTCGTTGCGCCGGGTGATTGCTGAGCTAGACCGGGCGATGCGGGACCAGTTTGCCGCCACTTTCGAGCAGGTGAACGAGAAGTTCCAGCACTTCTTCAGCATGTTGTTCGCGGGAGGCGCGGCGCGGCTGGAGCTTACCAACCCGCAGGACGCAGGGCAGTCGGGCATCGAGATTTCGGCCCAGCCGCCGGGCAAGAGGATGCAACCGCTTGCCGCGCTGTCGGGTGGAGAGCGCGCGCTGACCTCGGCGGCCCTGCTGTTCGCGCTGCTAAAGGTGCGCCCCGTGCCCTTCTGCGTGCTGGACGAGGTAGACGCGGCGCTTGACGAGAGCAACGTTACCCGCTTCCGCTCGGCCCTACAGGAGCTTGGGGAGAGGACTCAGTTCGTTATCATCACCCACAACAGGGGCACGATAGAGGCGGCGAATACGATGTACGGCGTTTCGATGGCGGGCGACGGCACATCGCAGTTGCTCTCCTTGAAGGTTGAAGACTAGGCAACACGCGGAACTTGGACTCGCCTTCGCACGTTCTAAAATCAGGCGACCGCGCTCAATCTCTTGAAGGTGTAACTTTATGAAGAAACTCTATTTGCTGCTGCTCATTGTGACACTCTGCCTTATCTTGTCTGCATGCGAAAACGGTGGCTACCCGATCGCGCCGACACAGGAAGCGAC
>JALZHG010000412.1 GCA_030914045.1 Chloroflexota bacterium
CCGTCAAAGGTTATCCCGAGCACTCTCAGACGTTCACAGTTGTGTGCTTTGCCAGTGCGACACAAGTAGCATCGTCCACAGAAAATATGCGACTCGGCTGCGACTCGGTCTCCGACCGATACACCACCGACCTCGGGTCCCACCGCCACGACGGTACCGGAGCATTCGTGGCCCATCACGAACGGCAACTTCGGATCGAACCCCTGCGCGCTCTCCGACCACTCGTATAGCTCTAAGTCTGTCCCGCAAACGGAGGTTGCGGCTACCTCGACCACCACTTCCCCACTCTCGGGCACCGGTTCTGAGAGATCCCGGCTCAACTGCACCCCCGGAACTGGTTCCGCTTTGACTACGCCCTGCATAGCTCTCCTCAGCCCCCTTGCCACGCGAATGCTTGTATGCGCTCCAATCTACACATCAGGCGGCCGACGATCAAGGAGAGTCGTGGAGCGCTTGCCGGAGAACGTCCACCTCGTGACATCCGGCCGTGTGGACTTACATGCGACGCGTTTGACGAGGGGCGCATAAGGCTTCTATATTCGTTCCGAGGTGTCGATATGAAGAAGGAATCACGACTCTTGAGGGTGGGGGTGCTCGGTTGCGGACCGATCTCTCAGTTCGCCCACTTCGAGGCCTATCGCAAGGCGCGCAACGCCACACTGTACGCCATCTGCGACGCCGCAGAAGATCTCGTTGAGAGGATGGCTGCCGTCCACGATCCGCAGATTACGTACACAGACTACGAAGCGATGCTCGCCGATCCGGAGGTCGAAGCTGTGATCGTTGGGGTGGCGGACCAGTTCCACGTGTCTGCCGCCATACAGGCCATCGACGCCGGCAAGCACGTGCTCGTGGAGAAGCCTATGGGGGTGAGCGTGGAGGAGTGCGAGCAACTGCGGGAGAGAGTCCGGGCTTCCGGGTTGGTACTCCAGGTCGGCACCGAAAAACGCTTCGACCCCGGCATCGCCTTCGCGCACCGCTTCATCCGAGAGGAGATGGGGGAGATGCTCGCGCTCAAGGCTTGGTATTGCGACTCGTTCTACCGTTACGCCATGACCGACACCCTGCAGCCTATCCCCGTGACTAGCGAGAAGGCGAAGCGGCCAGAGGACGACCCCAAGGCGGACAGGCGTCGCTACTAAGAGCGTGTTTTGTAAGGTTCATGCTGCCCTCGCGAGCCGCCTCAACAGGAGACGGATCGTCGCTACCTCTATGAGGATCTCGCTAGTCTGCACTCTCCGCTCGTAGTCCTTGGCGAGGCGGCGGTTGCGGCTCAACCATCCGAACGTCCGCTCTACTACCCACCGCCTCGGCAGCACTTTGAAACCTTTGCTCTGAAGATCTCGCTCGACAATTTCCAGCTCCCAACTGCCCTCCTTCTTGCACCACGACTTCAACCACGCTAAGTCGTAGGCACCATCGGCCCAGATCTTCTTCAGGCGGGGCATCAACAGCTTGCGCCCTATCAAAAGCAGCCGAGCGCCGTGCTGATCTCGCACGTTGGCGGGGGTAACGCAGATCGAGAGCGGCAAGCCCATCGTGTCTACCAGCAGATGACGCTTGCGGCCACCGACCTTTTTGTGGGGATCGTAGCCGCTTGGGTGGGCCGATTCTTCAGTGGTTTTGACGCTCTGGGAGTCCACTATGGCCGCGGAGGGTTCCGGGTTGCGGCCCACCCTCTTTCTGTCTGCCGCGCGCAAGGCCCGGAGGATAAGGTGCCAAAGCCCGTTGAGGCGGAATCTCCTGAAATGGTAGTAGACGGTGGACCAAGGCGGGAAGTCGCGGGGGAGCAAGCGCCACGGGCAGCCGCTTCTCAAGACGTAGAATATTGCGTCGAAGATGTCGCGCAGGGAGTGGGCGCGCGGCCTACCCGGCGACTTCGATGACGGGAAACGAGCTTTCAGGCGAGCCCGTTCCTCGTCGGAGAGGTCAGTTGAGTACTTTCTTCTCATGCCCAGAAGCGTACAGGATCACCCAACCCTACCCCTTACCAAACACGCTCTAACCGCTGTTTGCTGGCTTACAGACAGTAGAGGTCGGCCGGTGCTATAAGTAATGCGCACATCACCTGTTTCTATGACCCAGCTTGAACGATCCGGTGAACAACCGAGCAACCACACAACAAAAGACGAGAATCGTGGTATCGCGATTCATGCAACCCCATTACCGGAGGCAGGAGTCGTCTTTCAAAAAGCACCGGACGGTGGACTTACGTTCTCGTTTCAAGGCCACATCACCATCGATCTGCCCCCTGCCATGGCTGAGACCGCAGGCGCCGTCATTAACAACAGCGCAGATGTCGGATACCGGCTCATACCAGATGGCACTCCCCCACTCGGTGAGCCTCCTGCTCCTCCTGAACCTGTCCAGAGTGAGGAGCGAGAGATTATTACCCGGCATATCACCTTTGCACAGCCCTCAGAATCGATTCTCAGCGCCTCGGAGGGACAATCGAATGGTTCGGTACCAGACACCACTTCTGAACCTGTCAGCAGTCCACAGAGCGGCCCTGATATGCCTTCCCGTGAAGCATCCGGATTACCACAGACCGATTCACTGCAAATCCCGGAATCGAAAAACGATATACATAAGTTCGTCGGCAATCCGGTTCGTGATCCATACACTTGGACTCAGAATTCCGGCAAACGGGTTGCAGCGTTTACCTTAGCAACCCATCCAGAAGAAGGAGAAACCGAGTTTTACCGCATTCGCGCATATGGTAAGTGGGCTGACTATGCGATAGCTCACGTCAAGAAAGGACAAAAAGATGTGCAAGTTACGGCGTACGGGCCAAAATATAGGAAAGTCACCAGAGAAACAACAGACGGACAGAAAAGGGAAGACGTGGCAACAGCCTACAAC
>JALZHG010000413.1 GCA_030914045.1 Chloroflexota bacterium
GTACAGCAGCTTGGGGAAGAAAGCGGGCCTGTCCTTTGCGGTGCTCTTGTACGCAATGGCCGGACAGATCCCCCGCGAGCGGGCCGCCTGACGATTGGGCCTGGAATCGTAGCCCTTGTCGCCCACAGCCGCCCGGGGTGTCACGTCAGGGCCGATCTCCAGCAGCACCTCAAAGGTCCGGCTATCGCTGGCCTGGCCTTCGGTCAGGTGGAAGCCAAGCGGATGGCCGTCAAAGTCGGTCTTCCGGTGGATCTTGGTTGAGAAGCCCCCGCGTGAGCGGCCCAGAGCCTGCGTGTTCTGCCCCCTTTTGCCCCTGCTGCCGAGACGTGCGCTCGCACCCCGGTGGCGTCGAACATCTGGACCAGATGAGCGGTCCGGCTCAGGCCGGCGAGGGCCTCACAGAACGCCTCGAACACCCCGGCCCGGCTCAGCCGCCAGAAGCGCTTCCAGACGCTATTCCACCTCCCGAACTCGGCCGGCAGGGCGCGCCAGGTGATAGTGTGGAGGGTGAAGAAAGGCAGCGCCTCCAGAAAGCGTCGGTCGTTGCGGCCCTTGTCGCCGCGCCGGGAGCAAGCGGCGGCGAACACCTCCAGCACCATGGCCCAACCCTCGTCCGTCATCCGCGTCACCATGATCGGTCCTCCCCAAAACCGACCCGTGATGAATCACCGACGCTCCGATCTGAAAACGCCGCCCTCCGGATCATCACCCAATCCGTCCACAGGGCCTAACATGAAGCATGAATATTCATTCGCATCCGTGCAAAGCTCCCGGCATCATCGGCATCCAGTGCTGGCACGCCGGTGGCTGAGAGAGGCGTGTGCTCCCGCCGCAATCGCAGGAGCTGCCATGGCCTCGGCACCCGACCAGCACCCGCTTGTCCGCAAGCTGGAAAGCATCACCGACCTCACCACGCATGAGCGGCAGGCCCTTCTCGACCTGCCCATGAAGGTTCAGCCCATCGGGGCCGACCAGGACATCGTGCGCGAGGGCGATCGCCCGTCCCGGTGCTGCCTTGTCCTCCAGGGCTTCGCCTGCCGCTACAAGGTGACCGCGCCCGGCAAGCGCCAGATCATGGCCTTCCACATGTTGGGCGACATCCCCGACCTGCAAAGCCTGCACCTTACGACCCTGGACCACAGCCTGGGCACCATCACGCCGTGCGAGGTCGGGTTCATCCGTCACGAGGACGTTCGCGATCTCGTGCGGCGCTTTCCGCGCATCGGCGACGCCTTCTGGCGCGACACGCTGATCGACGCGGCCATATTCCGGGCGTGGATGGTGGGGATGGGCCGGCGCGAGGCTTACGGCCGGATCGCCCATCTCCTGTGCGAGGTGATGACGAAGCTCAGGGCGGTGGGCCTTGCGGACGGACAAAGGTGCGAGCTGCCCATCACGCAGGTGGAGTTCGGGGACGCGCTTGGGCTCTCGACGGTGCACGTCAACCGCGTGCTCCAGGAGCTGAGGGGCAACGACCTGATCACCTTGCGGGGCGGGTTCTTGACGGTTCTGGACTGGGATGGGCTGAAAACAGCGGGCGAGTTCGATCCGGCCTACCTTCACCTGGATCCCAAGCACCTCGACCGCCAGCAAGCGGCCTGACGCTGAGCTTGCAGCCCATGCGCGTGGACGGGCAAGATGGGATGGCTGACGGGCAGCGTCAAAATCAGGCCGAAGCGCAAGCGCAACACTCATGGCGGAGGGTTTTAGAGTCGCATAGATGCCCTATCTTCATGACTGAGAGGATCATGGAGGAGGTTGGTCATGGGACTTCGGTGCAAGCGCTGCGGGAGCGAGGAGCACGTCAAGAACGGGCTGATGCGCAACAAGCAGCGCTACTTGTGCAAGGAGTGTGGCCTGAACTTCACCAACACACCTGCACGCGGCAAGCCGCTGGCCCTAAAGGCGGCTGCCGTGCTGCTGTATGTCAGCGGCTTATCCATGAACCGCACCGCCAAGTTGCTGGGCGTCTCCACACCGACCATCCAGGCCTGGCTCGAGCAGTTCGCGGCCGCCTACGCCCAAAAGCCTGAGCCGGAAGGCCGGGCTGTGGTGATCGAGCTCGACGAGATGTGGCATTATCTGAAAAAAAGTCCGACCCGCTCTGGGTCTGGAAAGCTTGGGATCGTGCGACAGGGCAGTTGGTGGACTGGGAATGCGGCGGTCGTGACAAGGCCACCTGCGAGCGCCTGCTTGAGCGGCTGACGCGCTGGCGCACCCGGCTCTACTGCGCCGACGATTACGCCGTCTATGACGTGCTCTTGCCGGTGGGGCAGCTCTATACGGGCAAGGACGAGACACATGGCATCGAGCGGGACAACGCGCGCCAGCGGCATTGGCTGGCGCGGTTCCGGCGGCGCTCGATTGTGGTCTCGAAAGCCAAGCGTATGGTGGACGTCAGCATCGCCCTGTACGCCCGCTTCGCCGGAAACAACAGGATCGCCGACCTCATATCTATGCTCGCCTAAAACCCTCGCATGGGGAGCTCCGTCAGTTACTTCCGGCGGCGATCGTGCCATCCCGTCGCCGCCACCCCATAGCATCTGAACAACAGAGCGGAGAATTCGCACCAGCCGACACGCCGGCGCGAGCGACAGATGAAGCGCTTCAAGTCGCCCGGCCAGGCCCAGCGCTTCCTCTCCGCTCACGATCAGATTGCCAACCTCTTCCACCTCCGCCGCGATCACCTCCCCGCCAGCCAGTATCGAGCCGCCCGGACCCAAGCCTTCCAGACCTGGGCCGCGGTCACCGGCGTGGCCGCTCGGGCATAAGCCTTCGTGTGACCGGCCTTCGTGTGCCTTGTCGCGACCAGAGCCAATCAAGTTGACGGTGCCTTCGTGAGACCAATTCC
>JALZHG010000177.1 GCA_030914045.1 Chloroflexota bacterium
ATGACAAGTGGTGGTCATGTGCTCATCTCCTCATTGCTATTTGTGAGATGGCTTCTAGTAAGTCGCGTTGTTATCTCAGGTCTAATCCTGGTACTTACGAACCTGGTAGGCTACTCCAGTGAATGCCGCCTCAGTTTTGGAGTGGCTAGGGCCTGTAGCCCGGATACAGGTTGCTCCTGGTTATGGTATCAGGAACTCCTGGATTGCTTACGTAACCGGGAGGTTGCCACCCAAGGCGGATCATTGCTCCTACTCCATTTTCATAGTACTCGAGCTTGATGTCGTACAACTTTCCAGCTTCTAAATACGTAGCACCGTAATTATCCGTTGGCGGGTGATCTGTCCAGTTGTTGATGATTTGCTGCCCATTCACCCACAGGCGAACGCCATCATCGGACACCGTATGGAACGTGTGATTGCCGGTTACATCAGCTCTGATGCGGCCAGTCCACCGTACTGAGAAGGTATCGGGGCCAATAGACGAATCGGGCGAACCCTTCGCAGGCTCAGGCGAATTCGTTCCCCAATCGTAGCTGATCTGTTCCGAATTGCGAACAATAGAACTAGGAGAAGTAAAGTTGAGACCATCATAGTACGTAGCTCGAAGGCCGTTCGTAGTAATTGCTGGGTGAGGGAACAGCGACTTAGCAGGAACGTTTACTACAGATGGAGAACCTGGTGTCTGCCACTGCAAAGAGATCAGTGCGCCGCCGCCAGCTTCGTAATACTCTAGTTCAATTTCATACTGCGTGCCGGCCACGAGATAAATTGTACCCTGGTTGCCCGTTGGCGGGTGATCTGTCCAGTTGTCGATGATTAGCTGCCCATTCACCCACAGGCGAACGCCATCATCGGATACCGTATGGAACGTGTGATTGCCGGTCGCATCAGATCTGATGCGGCCAGTCCACCGTACTGAGAAGTCATCACCCCCCATCGATACGTCCGGCGCGCCGCCTCCCCAGTCGAAAGCTACAGGTCCATCATTTCGGACTAGTGCCTGCCGGGTAAGATCCTTGTTATCGTAGTAAGTTGCAGTCAAGCCATAGCCAGTGGCGGCTGTTGCGGGGCAACTCTCGATATCCACAAACAAGGTATAATTGCTGCCAGCTCGCCACGGGTAATTGTCTGCGTTACCATAGAGACTGACACCATTGAAGTTAGCCAGGTGATTGGTGCCATTACTGGTGTTCCTTACACCAATATCTGTCTTCTGATCGCAGTCAAAGTCGCCGGCAAAAGGCTGGTAAACACTGTTGACGCCTCCAACCCAGGTGAAGTTACGAGTATTTGCAAAGGTCCAATTACCATTACTGAATGCAAAGTACCAGGTTCCAGCAGGGTCAATCAACCCAATATCCGTCTTGCCGTCGCTATTGAAATCCCCGGCAAAAGGCTGGTAATTGGCATTGCCCCAGACAAAGTCAGGCATTCGTGCATAGTCGGTGCCAACAATTCCCTGAAAGATCCAGCGTCCTGTAGACTTCTTGTACAACGCTAAATCTGTTACGCCATTGCCATCAAAATCACCTGTAAAAGGCACAAAATCAGACCCACCTGTATTCGCCCAGGGAACATTGCGTGTATTTGCATAAGAATCGCTTGAGCTTTGATAATAAGCCAGGTACCATGTTCCACTACCATCGATAAGCGCAAGGTCAGTGCGATCATCTCCGTTGAAGTCACCAGTAACAGGTTTGTAGTTAGAACCACAACAACTACCAGGCCACGTAAAGACGTGTGTGTAATTGTTTGCAGCGTATTTCTGACTGGGATTAGGGCCTCCATCGCGGATGTACCAGTTACCATCGTTGGTGTTGTACATAATGAAGCCTGGATTGTTCCTCTTGTACTGCTTAATCTCTTGCGCCATGCGCTGGTAGTAGAAATCTCCGTACACACCCTCGATAGGCTCCACCATGTCGCTGTGCTTGGGACTGTAGGAATCAACATATATGGTATCGTTTGTCTGGTTGCAACCAGGTATCAGCCCTACAGTATCTGTGGTCCAGCCAGGCGGGTCTACACACCCAAAGTAACGAGTCGCAGTCCACAGATTCCAGGTACCTAAGACTACGAACGTTGGATTGTATTGATGGACGAGGGACCATTGATCTGTGAAGTTCTGCCCTTGGGCACCTTCATTCGAGTTCGTCCTATAATCCCAGTTTCTTCCCCGTGCCCAAAATTGCGGAAGCGCTGGAAACCGCTCAGGCGTAATACTCATAAAACCTGGATCATTTCCCTGACCAGCAGAGACGGCCATAGCCTCAGGTAGTTCAGTGTAATAAATGCTTTGGGGGTAAGGGTCATGGAATGACCAGCCTTCGCTTTGAACCCCGTGTTTATTCGCGGTCATATGCCGACATTCGAAGTAACTTGATATTGGCAACGTCCCGTTAGCGCCAGTGATTGATGCTTGACAACCATTAGCTTGCCACATAAGAAGAAGAGGCTTCGTGCCATATTTGAAGAACATGTTGGGATTTACACCAGCCGAATTGCTCGGTGAATAGTATTGATTATATAGTTGCTGAACATCATCCTGCGGACGGTCTGGTTGCCCCAGCTTTGTCAGAAATACTGGTTTAGGGAACCGGCGATTCGTAGCGTAATAATTGCTATTTAGATATTGGATGAACGGAATCGTATGCTGGTTGAATCCATGTATGTCAATCTCACTGTTGGTGTGATCGATAATAATGAAATCGACCCCAGTCTGGTTTAGTTGGGCCATGCTCCGCTCTATCGCAGGAGGCAGATCATGCTGGTACTGGCCTCCTGCCGGTATGCCTGCCCACATCTCCTGACCTAGTCCCGGTGCTAATGGATCATTGGGGTTACTACCGTCATGCGGGTATGTCCATTTACCCGGTACGTAATTAGGGGAGCCAGGTCCATAAAGCAACCAGCTTCGCGCAACCCCTATAAAGTAGAGAACACCAACATATTTATTCGGATTCCAGGTTGTCGCGCTGTTAACAGCGGCGGCTTCTGTAATGGCTTGAGCACCAAGATTAGACTTGGGTTGAGAAGCCTCCTTCGCAGGTGAAGTAGGGACAGTTTTCCCCGTGGGGGCTGCGGTCGCTGTGGGGGTAGATTTGCTATTGATTGATGCTCCTGTTGCCCCTGCGTTCGACACAGCTTGAGAAAACGAAAAATTAAGGCTTAGAGCCAATAGGGTGAATATTGCAAACAACCTGATTATCTTAGTCCTTGCCACAATATAACTCCTTCTCTCATACACTTAAGTAGCTGCGAAACACGAAACGACGATGTCAGAAAGAAATCCGCATCTAGCTCCTGTATTTATTTTGACGTTGCGACAGGTTGATAGGCCATTACTGCCAACACACAAGACCGCACGGGGAACTACACCGCTGTCATAGCGGTGTAAGTATTTAGTGCCAAGCTTCAGAGAACTTACACTTAAGCAATGTTCTTGATTGCCTGTGGTCAGATTCTAACCCAATCTTAATCTGTTGTCAATGGAAGTTAACACTGATGTCATGGCATTCATAACATATATTGTTAGAATTTTAGCACTCACCTTAAAAACAGGCACGGAGTAGGATGAGGATACAACGAAGCTTTACAAAGCCAGCAAAGTTCTCAATACGAGCAAAAGGAGCCGGATACGTAATGTCGTATCCGGCTCCTTCTTGTAGCTGTAAACCTTGATTACCTTGAATTATCTGGGCGCGTCCTTGGCGTCTCGGCCTCTTGGCGTTTCCGTCTCCTTCTCAGCTACGCTTGCTGGAGGCGGAGGCCATCTGCTTCTGCTTGGAACCCTTGGCGTCCTTTTCGGCGGGTTCGGGCTGCGAGTCGCCCGCGGCTTCCTTGGCCATGCGGAGCATTTCGCTCTGCATGATGGCATTGCGGCTGTTTTCCGGCTCCAGGCGCACCAGGCGACCATAGAGGCGGGCTGCTTCGCCGTAGCGACCGAGGGCCATTAGTTGCTGAGCCAGCTTGTGGTGGGCGGGCACGTCCTCCGGCGAGAGGGCCAGCAGTTGGTGCAGGGCCGAGATCGCTTCTTCGGTGTAGCCGTCCTGGATGAAGAGGTCGGCCAGGGCGCGCTCGCCCGCGACAGCTTCCTGTAGCTTGCCCGACTGCACGTACATGTTGATTAGCTGCTGGCGGGCCTCGATATCGCGTGGGGCGATGCGCACCACACGGCCATAGATCTCCAGGGCCTCTTCGTGCCTGCCGAGGGTGTACTGCATGTCGCCCGCCCGCTGGTAGGTGGACATAGCGTCCTTCAGGTGGCCCGCCTTCAGTTGTAGCTCGGCCAGGGTGTTAAGTTCTTGCAGGCCGTAATCGGTCATGCCGAGCTTGATGTACATGTCGGCCAGCTTCTTGCGCACCGGCACGTTGTTGGGGGCCAGCCGCGCCATGTGGCCCAGCGTCTCAAGCGTCTTTTCGTGGTCGTTGCGCCTCTGGTACGACACCAGCAGGTCGTTTAGCTCGGCCAGCGCCTGGGACAGGTTGCCCTGCCGGAAGTAGATGTCGGCCAGGCGGGTGTACACCGATACGTCGTTGGGCATCAGCGTCTTGAGGGCGTTGAGCGCCTCGGCGGCCTTGTCCCAGTTGTTCTGCGAAGCTTGCGCCTCGGCCAGCCCGTAGTAAAGCTGGCTCGGCTCGGCCACGCGCACAAAGCTGTACTGCGGGCGGGGCGACTCTATCCGGGCGTTGCCTTCCTCGTCTATGCCCGCCGACTTGATGATTTGCAGCGCCCGGTCGTAATGCTGAGCGGCCACTGCCCAGTCCTTGGCGTTGAGGGCCTGGTCGGCGCGGCTCTGCGACATCAGCACTTCCAGCAGCAGCCACGACTCCCTTATCTGCCCCGTTTCAGCCAGCGACATCTGCATCAGTCCCTCGTCCAGGGCGTCGGCTGCTATATCGTTCAGGCCCACGCGCTCGGCGAGCACCGACAGGCCGTAGAAGACGCTCGGCACGGTGCCCCACTTGATGGCCGCGTGCAACTCCTCCATAAAGAGGCGGTTGGTAGCTATGTCGCGGCCAGCGCGCTCGGCCAGGCTTTGCAGCGCGTCCCACTCTGTCTCCTCACCCATCGTGGCGAGGGCCACGTACACGCGAGACAGGGCGTGATTGTTGCCGGGGTCGAGGGTGAGGGCGCGGCTCAGTTCGGCCAGGGCTTCGTGAGTGCTTCCCAACGTCATCAAGTAGGTGCCTACGGCGAGGGTCACCTTGGAAGAGTCGGGCAACAGCGTCTTGAGGGCCAGGGCTTCTTCCAGGGCGCGCTCGTACTGCCCGGCCTTGTAGAGCGCCTCGGGTACGCTCAGGAGCGCGTCGGCGGCATCGTCCACCCGGCCCGACTCCATGAGCAGCACGCCCAGGCGGTTCTTGAGCGCGGGGTTGTCGGGTTGTAGCTCCAGCAGGCGCATACACACGTCCGCCGCGCTGCTCGCATCACCCCGCGACGTGTAGACGTCCATCACGATCTGGAGCTTGTCAACGGCCTCTTCGGTCTTACCCTGCGCCAGGTACACGTCGCTCATGATGAGGTGGACCGGCAGGTACTCAGGCTCCCACTCGATCACGGACATAGCGGAGTCGAGGGCTGAGTCGAACTGGCCCTGGTGCATGGCGAACTCGGCCTCGGCGATGGCGCGCTGCACCACTATGCTCTGGGCTTCCATGCCCAACAGCGCCTGGGTCGAGAGATTGGTGAAGGTATGGGCCTCCGGGTTGGTCGTAGGCAGGGACGGGTCGCCCATCGCGGCGGTGGCATCGGACGAGTGCTGCCCGAAAGGACTGTCGCCACCCAGGTTGTCGCCCGTGGACACGTTCAGGTCAGCGGCGCGCAGGTACTCGGTGATGGTGCGCAGGCTGCTGCCCGGCTGGCGCATCATCGTAGTCTCGATGTCGCTGCTGTACTTCTTTACCTGGTTGCCGTCCATATCAGTCATGGGCATGGTGCCGGGCAGCGCGCCTGACTGCATGGCCTGGGTGGACATGGCGGCCGTTCCCCCCACATTCAGCCGGTTGGTGGCGTCAGCAGGCTCCGACACCTGCTCGTCCATCATCATGGCGGTGGCCTCTACCGAGTTGGCGGCTGGCATGACCGGGAGCGGTGCCAGTTCGGCGGAACCCAACGCGACCGAAGTCGCTACGTCGAGCATGCCGCTGCCCTTGCTGATGCCGTCCAGCTTGCTCATGATTGAGCGGCTGTAAAGCTCCTCGGCTTTCTGCTCAAGCTCCGCCATCTGCGGCAACGCCCACTTCTTCTCTTTGAGGATTTTCACAAGGTTGTTGAGCAGGGACGAAGCGCGGCCGGGGTTGTTGTCGGCCAGGTTGGCCTCGGCGGCGGCTGTGTAAAGCTCCACCAGCTCGTCGGCCTCGTTGCGCGTGAGGCTCGCGACCCCGATCATGCCGAGGGCCTTCTCGAAGGCTGCCACAGCGTGAGGGTGGTCCCGCATGGCCGAGTACGCTAGCCCCAGCCCGTAATTGGCCGAGATGCCGAACTCCGCGTCCTTAGCGGCGCGCTCCAGCAGGGGGATAGCCATCGAGGGGCGGCCCATCTGCTGGTTGAGCAGACCGGCGCTATAAAATACCGAAGGTCGACTAGCTCCGATCCTTATCGCCTGGTCGTAAAGCTCCATCGCGGCCTGGAAGTCGCCGGCGTTCTGAGCCTCGGTCGCCCTCTTTATCAACTCAAGAGCCTCTTCCGGCTCCTGGTCCGACTGGGGCATTAGACCTGTGCCCATCGAGGTGGTCATGTGGCCGGTGGCGTCCGCGTCGGCGGCGAAGTTGTTGGTGGCGTTCATTTCGGCCATCCGGCGGCGCACCGTGTAGTTCCAGCGGCGCACTTCCGGGCTTTCAGAGTCGAGGCTCGACGCGATCTCGGACTCGCGCTGGGCGGTGGCTACGTCGCCCGCTTCCAGGGCTATGCGGGACAGGGCTATGTGCTCGCTCACCTCGGCGGCGCGGTCCCCCACTTCGCGGACCAGGGCCAGCAGGCGCACGTGCACCTCCCGGCTGTGGGGCATGGCGCGGGCCAGGTCACGCAGGGCGCGGATAGCCTCGTGGAACTGGTTCTGGGCCGAATACTTGTCTGCCAGAGCGAAATAAGTGGCGGATGCCTCTTCCGACTGCCCCAGCGCCAGGTGTATCTCGGCAAGCCGGTTGACGGCGAAGAGATCGGCCTGGTCTTTCTGCACAAGGCTGCTGTAAGCGGCGAGGGCTTCGGGCCACTGGCGCAAGCGGAAGTGACACTGCGCCTTGTTGCGGCAGGCAGCCAAGTCGTCGGGGAACTCGGTTAGCGCCCGGTCGTATTCCTTAATCGCGCGGTCCCACTGGTTGGCCCATGCATGGTCGTGGGCGCGCTTCATCGCGGTATCGTAAATTGCCTTGTTGCCCGCCATACGTTTCCTCGATTTGGAAATTGGAATTGCGAATTGCGGATTTTGCACTTGGGACTTGCGACTGTGGACGGACCAAAACCGGAATTCGCAATCCAAAATTCAAAATCCAAAGGGGGCAAGATGCTCCCACGGTCCGAGTATAGCAAATAAAAAGGGGGTTAGGACCAAAAATGGGAGAAAGAGAAGGGGGTGGGGGGAAGGAAGTACTGCCCTGTGCTTCTCCAGTCTCGGTTCTCACCCGCAACCTGCGGCCGTGATCGCTTGCTTTAGTGAGTACCAGGCAGTGAAATGCAACGTAAACATTTGATGTGGAGGCAGTTGGACCCTAGTAACGCATGTGAAGCGGAACGGACAAATACCGGGCAAAGACAGCAGCAGCTGCGTTATCTACTGCCAGGTTATTGCGATTAGGTATATGATTCGCCGTGTATTGACTGGTATTTCATCATAATGATGAGGAGTATCCCGTCTTCCCATCAGGTGCAACCTGGAACCGTAGGATACATAGGATTCATATACATATATGAGTTGGGCAAGGCAGCACGTCATGAGCGGCGGGCATAGGGCAGGTCTCATGCTTGCGGGTACTACTTTTTGAAGGGAGCAATAGATGGCACCTATACGCAAGGCCACAGTTGAGCACAGCGAGGCAACCGCCTCACCACAGCCCCTGCAACCCAACCTGGCGGATACGAGCGAACAGCTTGCAGTGGTCGGCACAACCACCGAAGGCAATACAGACCCTGGCAAACGCTCGCCATCGCCCCTCAAGCAGCGTGGTATGAAGAAATACCAGATAGTGGTGCCCGAGTCGCTCTTCGAGGAAATCGAGAAAATCGCCGCCAGCCGCCAGACGACGGTGATAGACATCATCCGGCGGTTCCTCAAGCTGGGCCTCCTTACGACTAAGATAGAGAATACCCCTAACGCGGGGCTGTTCATCAGGGAAGGCGATAGCGAACGGGAGATAATCCTGCTGTAGAGAATACCAGCGGCTCGCAAGGAAGCTAGCGGGGCACAGGGCAACAACTCGGCACTTTCACCTCGTGACATGCGCGGTGGAGGTGCCGAGTTGTTTTTTGCCCCCTTTCCTTGACTGCTATGCAAACTCCATAGACTGGAAGCTTCCTAATAAATAGCACAGCATAAATTGCAGAGCCGAATACGAGCAGCATAGCCC
>JALZHG010000414.1 GCA_030914045.1 Chloroflexota bacterium
TGAGCGAGAAGGAGAGCGAACCCTCGTTCGCAGCGACAGCCCCTCCGCCCGAGTTGCGCACCAGCACGGGGAAGCCGAGGGCTCTCGCCGCTGCCACCGCTCTCTCGAAGCCGGGCAGGCGCGTCTCGGGGCGGGTAACGGCGACGTAGGGTGACGCGGTCCACACGAGGGCCGTAGGACCGCGATCCCCGGAGGCTACCTCTTCCAGCACAGCCTGCTGCAGGCCGAAGCCGTCCTCGGGGTTGTCCAGATGCTGCGCGACCAGAAGCTCCACGGTGCTAAGGTACCATCTCAATAATGTAAAACCACTTCAGTTGACTTTCCGGGCGCAGCTTACCGAACACAGCGTCCGAAGGGTGGAACTGACGAGACATTGAAGGCCGTCTGAGGTGAGGTCTCGGAAGTGCGTTCATAAGAAGGTTCAGCACTCTATGGGCGTGGAGTTCTGAATACACAAACTACCCCAGGTGAGATTCCGCACTTCTCTTTCTAACGGCACGCGAGAGGTGCACTTCGAATTGGCCGGGCGATCTCAGAAGCTTTCGAGAACCTGAAGACGGCGCTACAAGAACTGGAGGAGCGGTTGAAGGGGCGCGACTACCTCGCCGAGTAGTACTCTCTGGCCGAGATAGCTCACGCCGGCAACTTCGTGCGGCTGCGCGAACTCGAGGAGAGGGGCGAGGTCTCCCTCGATTGGTACCCCAGCGTGGAAGCCTGGATGGAGCGTCTGGAGAGCCGGGAAAGCTACAAGGCGGCAGTGTAGGAATTCTGCCCGGCTAGATCTACTGATCACAGAGAACTAAACCTTGGCGAGATGGTGGCATCGCCCCGATAAGAAAACTCGCCCAAATGTTCTTCCGCATGATGTTGAGCGATGGCGCCTGGCAGCAGGTACGTTTTGAGCGAGCATTAGGCTAGGGTTCTGTAGATGCTTCGTTAGAAGCAGATTCGCTTGTTGGTGCTCTTGCCCGGGACCACCCCTGCCCATGGGCGAGAGGATCAAATCGTTCTCGTTATACCAAGCGTTTATCTCATTCTTCATTTACTAACTATCCTCAACTAAGGTTTCGTGCCTCTCTAACTAAGGACGGCCCCCGCAGAGTAATCTTGTCGAAAGCATAAAGAGGAGGGAGGCGTCGGCGCGGGACCGTACCTTCGGCGATTGAACGGATCACTCGTAATGAGCAGGTCAGCGGTTCGAGTCCGCTCGTCGGCTCTCTATTTTGTGCCAATTTGCAGGTAATACGTGGAAGGCGAAGTGAAGAACGCTGCGGTTCCTAACCATTTGCCTCTTGACACCACTCGCGCCCTTAGTCCCTCAGTTAGTAGGGAAACAGAACACGTTGTGCCTACTCGAAATAGTCGGGAGTACCCCCGGAGCGGCTATGGTGCAAGGAGAACTCGACGGGACGGTGTCGATCCTTGCGGATGGCGCTCTGAATGTTACGTACTTTTGGATGGTCGTGTCGGAACACCGACGTCTGCTGGCGGTACGAAGTTCCGCGTGGTTTGACACGACGGCTACACTGAAAAGTAGGGAGAAGAGAAGGAGGAGGTGATGGCACCGCCTGACGCCGGGAAGAGCGGCATCACTCCTGAGCAACCACAAAACCCTCGGAGGCTTCGCGCGGTGGAACCCGCCGAGGCGAAAACCGCCCCGCGCACTCCGGAGCGCACACCCCACAACCTGCCCATACGGCTCTCCAGCTTCATCGGCCGGGAGAAGGAGCTGGCGGAGTTGAGACGCTTGCTCGAGAGTAACCGCTTGTTGACGCTAACCGGCGCCGGTGGCTGCGGCAAGACTAGGCTGGCTCTGGCGGCTGCGGATGAGCTGGTGGAAACGTTCGAGGACGGCGTGTGGTTGGTGGATCTGGCACCATTGGCCGATCCTTCACTCGTGCCGCAGGCGGTCGCCTCCACGCTGGGCGTGCGCGAACAGCCGGGGCGCTCGCCGACCGAAACCCTCTCGGACTACCTCGCGTCGAAGAAGGTGCTGCTGGTGCTGGACAACTGCGAGCACTTGATCGAGGCATGCGCCGAACTCGCCGAATCGCTGCTGCGTTCCTGTCCCGAGTTGTGGGTGCTGGCCACCAGCCGCGAGGCTCTGGGCGTCGCCGGCGAGGTCGCCTGGCCCGTTCCCTCGCTCGCCCTGCCGGATCTCAGGCGTACGCCTAACATCGAGGGCCTTTCTCGGTACGAGTCCGCTCGACTCTTCGTAGAAAGGACGGAGGCGGTCAAGCCGACGTTCTCGCTCACGGAGCAGAACGCGCCTTCGGTGGTCAAGATCTGCTACCGGTTGGACGGCATCCCGCTCGCGATAGAGCTGGCGGCTGCTAGGACGAAGGTGCTGTCGGTGGAGCAGATCTCCGAGAGGCTCGACGACTGCTTCAGGATTCTCGCGGCCGGCAGCAGGACGACTATACCCCGCCAGAGGACGCTGCACGCGACGATGGACTGGAGTCACGAACTGCTCTCCGAGCAGGAGCGTGCACTGTTCCGACGACTGTCGGTGTTTGCCGGTGGTTTTTCGCTGGAGGCCACAGAGTCAGTGTGCGCGGGAGAAGATCTCGAACACTACGGAGTGCTGGAGTTGCTGTCCCACCTGGTGGACAAGTCGCTGATCATGGTAGCGGAGCAAGATGGGGAGGCGCGCTACCGTCTGCTGGAGACGGTTCGGCAGTACGGGAGGGAGAAGCTCGATGAATCCGGGGAAGAGGCCGAGCTCGGGCGACGGCACGCCGGTTACTTTGTGGGGCTTGCGGAGAAGGCCGAGCGGGAGCTGAGCGGACCGGATCAGGCACGGTGGCTGACCCTAATGGAGACCGAGCACGACAATCTCAGGGCGGCAC
>JALZHG010000415.1 GCA_030914045.1 Chloroflexota bacterium
GTATGGAGCCGGCGCCGCGCCGACACCAACGGCAGCGGTGCTGCTGCCTAAGATCGGCGGACCCGCCTTGCTACACCCACTCGCGGCGGCGGTACCAGCTTCGCTGATCGTAGGCGGGTTCTCGTGGTGAGACCCGCCTTCTGAGGCCGCCGTAAGGCTGCGTAACGGCTTAAGGGCCGGGGTGTAGAGCAGCCTCGGCTCTTCTATTTGCCCTTATGCACCGAAGTGCCTAGAAAAAAAGGGGTGTTCTACGAAGTTCGCAGAGCCCCGGTTGGGTCCATTTGATAGGGCACACGGCGGGTATGGCTGTAGCCAGACACGCCGGCGACAACTCCTCGAGAAACCAGCCATTTCCCAGGCCAAGAGCACCGCCGCGGGTGCCTTTGCCACCATCCCCTACGGTTGGGGGCTACCTTATCGAGGCTCCGGCTCTTTGCTGCTACTATCGTCTATAGGCCGCTTATAAGGCGTAGGGTTCCAAGGCTGGGAGGTACACTGTGGGGGTCATCACCCTAATGGAGACCGCACTGTTCGGCATAGCTCTGATTGTGTTCGTGATCGGGGTCTTGATCCTGCTGCGCAGCCGGTAAAGGATCGAAAACCCCGGCCTCTTCCGTTTGAGCGGCATGCACGGCGGGTATGGCACAGACCATTACACCGGCGGTGGCGGCGCGTACTTCGATCGACACAAACCCATTTCCCATACCGAGTACCGCCGCGGCCGGTGCTCCTGCTACCATCTAGCGTGGGCCGGGTGCTCCTCCGTTGGACCCCTTGCGGAGCCCCGGTCCAATCCCCTACCTAGTGGCTTCCGCCGCAGATATGCCGTTCGGCTGCTTTTGGATCGGGGTCATGCCAAATACATTCGGATTGGCCGACGTTCCGCTATGCCGAGTTCTCGCAAGTTCATTGTGGCAATCCCCGTTCGCATGGCCCCGGCCTAGAGCGGATGTGGCCGCCGCCGAGGTCCGCCCCAATCCGACCCATGGTAGCTACATCGGCAGCGAGAATTCGTTGCGAGCTGTTGCGACTTGATACGCCCCAGACTTCCGAGAATCTTCGCCAAGAACGAGATAAAGTGGACTGCATAAACTGCGGTGAGCGACTAACAGCGCAACCATTGTCGGGAGGAGAACCACGAGTCAGGCTATGCTGCGCATCTATGCCCGCCTCTTGGCAGTGGTGCTCGCTCTGATTGGTTTAGCGGCTTTGGCAAGTATTTTGGGAGTGGGCCCCGGTGCGGGCATACTCTATCTGAGCTCGGCAGCCATCGTTGCCTACGTAAGTTTTCCCAGAGGGATCCCGCCATTGTCCGCATCGTGGTAGGCGGGATGGGTGTGCTTTTCCTGCTCTCAGGACTATTCTTAGCTCTCACCATGAGCGTCCTTGGGTTCTCCTACGAAGGAAGAGGGTGGGAGGTTGGCCTAGGGCACGCAGCCCTGGGCGCCTTGACGATGGCGTGCGTGGTGTTGTTGCCCTGCGATGATGATGAACGACCTCTCACCTCCTAGGGGAGATGCATTCTCACGTAGCCATCTGCCTCTATTCACCCAGCCACCTACCGGTAGTTTGTTGAGTGTGGTCGCCGGTCGTGCTCTAATGGTGGCGGAGGTGCTTCGCCATGACCAAACGCTCGCCCGTAAGTCCGGCTCCCGGCCCACTTGAAGAGTATGCCATGAGCTTCGATGATCTCTTTGGTGCCCGCGCCCAGCGCCACGGTTTCAGGCGCTACCTGGAGGGTTTGCTGCTGCCCGCCGAGCGCAACAAGACTTTGACCGCTCTCGCCAACACCGAGCCGGTTGTAGGAGCGCAGCGAAGGGAAGCGCAGAGCTTGCAATGGTTCCTTTCAGAATCGAGGTGGGACCCGCAGGAGGTTAACGAGCGTCGGCTGGAGGTCTTGCTCGAAGAGAGCACGGCCGCTGGTGCTCCGAGCGAGAAGGGCGTACTGGTAATAGACGAGCATGGGGATCGTAAGTGGGGCAAGCATACCGCCCACGTGGGCAGGCAGTGGCTGGCCAACATCGGCAAGACCGACAGCGGGGTTGTGAGCGTTACGAGCCTGCTTGCCGATGAGAGGATCTGCTATCCGGTGCACTTCGAGCCTTACACCCCCTCTCACCACTTCAAAGGCGGCAAGAACGATCCTGGTTTCCGCACCAAGCTGAAGATAGCCTCGGAGTTGGTGGAGTTGGCCCTAGAGAGGAACATACCTTTCGGAGCAGTGGTGGCCGATTCGTTCTACGGTGAGGATGAGGGGTTCAAACAGAGATTAAGCGAGCTTCTTGGGGTGGGTTACGTGCTGGCTTTGAAGCCCTCGCACGCCTGGTGGCACCGAGTAGGCGAGATAGGCTCGCCGTGGGAAGCGGCTCTAGCGGCCAGCGAGACTTGGGAAGGTGAGCGACGCCCCGGCGATTGGGTGAAGGTAATGCGGCGTTTCAGGGACGGCCACGAGGAGGTGTGGTGGGCTCTGGAAGTGGATGTGGGCCCCTACGGTCCCCAAAGAGATCGGCGATCGGTTGTAGCCACAACCGATCCCAGAGAGCTACCAGACAAAGCCACGTGGTACCTGGCTACTAACCTGCCGGCTCCCGGCTCGAAGCGGGCGACCGACAGCGAGCTAGAGGCGGCCGATCTGGCGGAGATCGTACGTTTGTACGGGCTCAGGATGTGGGTTGAGCAAAGCTACAAGCAGGTCAAGCACGTCCTTGGATGGAGCGATTACCAGGTAAGAAGCGACATCGCGATCCGCCGTCACTGGCAGCTGGTATGTTGCGCCTTTTCGTTCTGCTGGTGGGCCTACGGACGCTTGCCCACAGAAGAGCTAAGCGAGATGGAGAACGACCCTTCC
>JALZHG010000416.1 GCA_030914045.1 Chloroflexota bacterium
AACTCCAAAAGCCTCGCCATTCGGGACAACTTCCTCCCATCCGCAAAAGATAAGTGACGTTTACTGTCACCATTGTAAGGTAGTCTTGGGCAAGGAGTAACGCTCAAGAGAAAGGGGCGCGATGGCAAAGGTCGAGCACGGGATTCTTGACGGCGAGAAGGGCTACGACGAAGCGATGGCACGGCTCCAGAAGATCCCGAACGTGGGCCCGAGGATGGCTGGGGACCTGTTGAAGCTTGGCATCGCGAGGCTTCAAGACGCCGCGGGCCGTGACCCGGACGAGATGTACTACGAGCTTTGCGCCCTGGACGCCAAGAGGCACGATCCCTGCGTGCGCGACGTCTTCGCCGCGGTGGTCTCCTACGCCAGAGGTAAACCGGCCAGACCCTGGTGGGAGTTCACCCCGGAGAGGAAGGAACGCGAAGCGAAGGAACGCGAGGCGCGCCGTAAAGCGCAACGCGAAGCGCGAAAAGAGACTGAGAAGGAGAAGGCATGAGGTTCGGATACGCCATAGCCTATGTCGAGGAGCCCGAGAGATCGGTGGCTTTCTGGGAGAGTGCTTTCGGCCTGAAACGGCGCTTCGTAGACGAGAGTGGCCAGTACGCCGAGATGGAGACCGGTGCGACAACGCTGGCGTTCGCCTCAAACGAGCTCGGCCGGTCCAATTTGCCGGATGGCTTCCGCAGGAACGACCCGTCCGAGCCGCCCGCCGGGGTGGAGATAGCCCTCGTCGCGGAGGACGTCGAAGCAACCTTCGACCGGGCGCTGGAGGCGGGCGCCGTGGCGGTGGCTGAACCGAAGACCAAGCCCTGGGGTCAGACGGTTGCCTACGTAAGAGACCCCGACGGTGTGTTAGTCGAGATCGGCAGCGAGATGTAGTCGGCCAAGCGGGGTTGTACCGAACTCGGAAGCGCCGGGCTTGGTGCCAGAGTAGCTCAACGTACTGTTCATCTATCGCCACCGCCGCCGAGTAGTTCTCTTACCGAAGGCGGTGGTGCATGCGACTCGAAGACTTTCTTGTCTCGCTTTATATGCTCGTGGACGATTGGTGGCGGCAAAGCCATCCGCCTGTGCCTCGCGGACCCGGCCGGCCACCCTCACCGTCGCAGAGCGAGGTTCCCACCCTCGCCGTGCTGGGGCAGTGGCCCAGTTGGCGTAGCGAGCGAGACTTCTGGAGGTTCGCGCGGGCATATCTGCGTCCATACTTCCCAAACCTCCTCAGCCAGAACCAACTCAATCGGCGCATTCGGGCTCTGGGACCCGAAATGCGCGCGTTCCAGCGAGACTTGGTCGAAAAGCTCGCCGAACCACAGGCCGTCTACCACGTTATAGATACCACCCTGATCCCGGCAATCGTGAGGGTCCGAGCCTGTCGTAAGGGCCTCTTCGCCGGGCAGGCGAGCTTCGGAAGGTGCGTTTCCAAGACCGAATGGGTGTACGGCTTCAAGGTAGCACTCTCGGTAAGCCCGAAGGGCGTCATCATGGCTTTCGGGCTGACCGAGGCTAACTCCGATGAGCGGCCCATAGGAGAGTTTCTGATCTCTTCCGACGGCCACGATGCCTACCTGGCGGACAAAGGTTTTTCCTCGGTGAGATGGGAAAAACACTGGTCGGAGGCTTACGGAACCGTGGTTGCAGCTACCCCACAAGAGAATACTCGACGGGCGTGGCCAGAGAAGGCCCGGCGGTGGGCAGCTGGAAAGCGACAGCTCATAGAAGGCGTCATAGACCAACTGAAGGATCTCTTCGCCCTGGAGCGCCATCGCGCAAAGACCCTCGGGGGTCTGCTCACTCGTTTGGCGGCGAAAATTGCGGCACACACCTGCGGGCAATGCTTAAATGCAAAACTCGGCCGACCGCTGCGTCACTTGGCCGATCTCTTGGTCCGAGCAAATTCACATCAAATGTCTTAGAGGCAACCTTCACCTTGGCGCAAGCTCTTTAGCTAAATTAATGTTGCCCAACCTTGACAGCCGTATGGCAGTCCTAGGAGGGAACACTAGCTCAAGGGTTTATGGTTGGAAGTTCTGCTGTTTACCGGATAATTACTCTATTGGTTAGGTAGGATCTAGGAGAAGCTACATCCACGCTACTACAGCAAAGAAAGACAGGAGAAGAACTCAAAGAGATGGTCAGTTTTAACCGGGTAGTCTTAGCAGGTAACCTTACCAAGGATCCCGAACTTAGGGTTACGTCTAACGGAGTGCCGGTCTGCAACTTTCCGATCGCGGTCAACCGCATCAGCTCCAAAAAGAGGAGTGAGGCGGTGGACTTCTTCAACGTCAGCTGCTGGCGGGAGCTTGGAGAAAGGGTGGCCAACTACAAGAAAAAGGGAGACCCGATTCTTGTCGAAGGCCGCCTGCAGTACCGTACTTGGCAAGCCCCCGATGGCACAAGGCGCAGCGCGGTGGATGTGGTTGCCGATAGGGTGCAGTTCTTAAGCCGCGGTCAAAACCCTCAGGCAGAGAAGAACCCTCAGGCAGCAGAGGTGGTAGGTGCTTCCGCTAAGGCTCGTGCAGGAAGAACCGCCGCTGCTGCTAAGGGCGCGGGCGGATGGGGTCATGCGGCAAAGCAACTGCACGATGGAGCGGATGATACCGACTTTAAGGAGGAAGACTTCGAGGACATCCCGTTTTAAGCGGCTACTAGCTTAGCGCTCTCTCTCCTCTGAGCTTCAGGATCGAAGATCCACCAGCGCGAACCTCGCCAGGTCCTCCTCTCCCTGCATGGCCCCGGCCCAACACCCCCAATCGGACCGGGGGTAAGCCGCAAAGCCTCGGCCCAACACCTCTACCTCTTATCTGCTGCATAAAGAAGATGCGCATGAGTGAGTGGTATTTATTTTTGA
>JALZHG010000417.1 GCA_030914045.1 Chloroflexota bacterium
ACAGAGGGTATCGGCGGCCCACTCGGGGACGGTGTTCTGGTTATCCAGCATGACGAAGTAGGCGTGGGACGCCTTCTGCAAGAAGTCCCTCGGGTCGAGCCGCACGGTCTCCGGGGCGGTTGGGTCGAGCAGGCGTTTTAGCAGGCGGCCTATAGTGGTCTTGCCACTCCCCATCGCGCCGCTGGCGTTGAGGATAGGACGCCCCACGTGCGGCAGAGCTGCGGTGACGGCGTAGGCGATGAAGAGCCTCTTGTCCCTTTTGGTCTTGAGGTTTGCGTAGCTGGCAAGGGCCTTCACATCACCACCCGGCCGAGGGTCGGGCAGCAGTTTGAGGTTCGGGTAGCGCCTGAAGAGGACAGGCGGGTTAGAGCCGAAGTCCCAAACGTCGGAGCCCACTCCAACCACCCGACCGGGGCGAAGCTCGTAGTAGAGGGTGTCCTCATGCCATGCGGCGCGGGTATGGAGCTCTCTTATCTCGCCTGAGAACTCAGCGTGGGCGGCCAGAGTGCCGGCGGCGGTCTTTAGGTACTCGCCACTGACTGCCCGCTCTTCGTGATGCCACATGAGCCTACGCAGCCACGAGTAGCAGCGGGAGTTGAGTGGTAAGGGCTCGCCACCTACCAGGGCGTGCGGTGCGCCGTGTTGGTCTACGAAGAGTCCTTGAACATCCTTGAGGGCGTAGCCTATGAGCCTATCGGCCTGGTTGCGTCGGTCCTCTTTCTCTTCTGGTGTGTTCTCGGGCGCCTCGTGTCGGTTCCAGCCCCACCACTTGCATAGAAGCCGAACCATCCCAGGCACATACTCTTCTAGAGTAGGACCGCCGACCACTGGCGAGTCTTTGGCGAGGTTCTCGGCTGTGTCGCGGACAATGCCCTCGAGATCGCGCAGCGCTTCCTTGGAGTCGGCACCAGCGGCGTACCAGGCCGCCCGCAGGAGCTTGAGCACCATCTCCTCATCTAGGCGACCGGGGCGAAGTAGGAAGCCGGCCAATGCCAAGGCGAAGGCATGGCGCCCCCCAGCAGGCGAGACATACCGGGCGATGAGTGTGGTGGTAGCGAGCTCCCGAACCCGCCCGAGCAACTCTTGTGCTCCGACCTCCGTGAACTCAGGTCCGGTGTGGTGCCACACTACTCGCTCGCCGCTCGGGTGGATAGAGGGTGCCACTATGGTTTGACATCCCGAAGAACGTACTTCCACGAGCACCTCACCGTTCACGTCCTTGTACCTGATGGTTTTGGCGCCCGGAGAGACGTACCACCAATGGCTATGGGGGCTGCTCTCTCGACCGCTAGTAAGGGTAGGTGGTAGGAACCGCCCAGCTACCTTACCAGACTCCTTGGTGTCCAAGTCCACGTCTACGAGGCCGCCTGATGGATTGCCAAGGAGGATACCTACGTTTTGTGGCTTGCCGTTGAAATGCTGTGGGAGTTCCTCAGAGGATAGACGCAAACCTTCCCACCCCTCGAGCACCGGGCTCTTCTTGCCGAGTGGGATAGGCACCACAGCGAAGCCACGACTAACGTACCTCTCCGCTGCACGCAATGCACTCACGGAAGCAGCCCATCCTCGGTGGTCAGTGCCTCGAGTGCGAACTGGACCTCCATCTCGCAAAGCCCAAGCACTTTGGCGAGGTCGTAGGCGTCCCACTCTTGGCATTCCGGATGCCTCGAGAGGTGGTTACGCACTATTGAGAGCACGTCCAGGTTATCTGGTATGCTGGGTTCTGGCCGGAACATTCCTTAATCCTTTCCGGTCATCGGGGGCGGTGTAGGGGCCGCCCTCTTTCCTCTTGATAACGAACGAATAAACGGCAGCGAGCGCCGTCAGCTCACCCTCGGCTGTAGCGTCGGGCCGGGGGGAGTACACGATGTGCGCTTCGCTAGTCCGTGGCATCCGCGAAGCTTTGTTCTTCCATGTACTCGTCAAGGCTGTGGCGACTGATTCGTACGGCCTTGCCAACTTTAGCTGCCCGCCCTTCGCCGGAACGTACGAGCTTCCAGAGTGTCGAGCGCCCTAGGCCCGAATACCTCTCAGCTTCGGGGTACCTTAGCCATTCCGGCCGCACCTCTTGAGCCGTCCTCGCCTTCATACGTTGTTCTTCCTTGCGTCTTTGTCCATACGTGTGTAATGTAGAAGTACACAGAATATATTAAGAAAGTGTTGACCTATGAACCGTGACGAGGCAGGTCTGAAAACTAGGCTGGAAGGAGCTCTACGCAGGCCGATAAGCTGGACCGAGTGGCGCCACCTTAAGCGGCTTGGAATAGTAGACGACTTCCACCGCGACCGGGCAGCATTAGGGAAAGATGAAGCCTGGAAAGAGTTTCGAGTATCGGCTGCTTTTCATTTGAAGAGTCTAAGTGAGGCTCTTAAAGACAATGAGCGTGAGCAGGCGGGAGTAGTAGACGAGGGTCAGTTATCAGAGCTAGGACCGGATACCACAGCCCCACTAGGAGAAGAAATAGAAGCGCTGGTATTCGACACATCCGAAAGTGCACGAGCTCGGGCAATCTCGGAGTACATGTCTGTCATTGCTGACCAGCACCCGGACGTAATCGGGTTCCGGAACAGTGCCTTGGGGGGCAATCTGGTTTCGGCAGAAGAGGCCCGCGCAATTATCGAGAAACCGGGGGATGTGTCCACTGATCTGCATCGCCTGGCCAATCGCTTAGCGGAACTTTACCCTGGCTGGGAAGCGGTTGGGGTGATGAGGTTCATCCTTACGGGCCAACCGCCACCTTTGTCGCTAATCAAGACACGCCACACCACAAAGGCGTTCTCCTCCCCACACGCGCCTTTTTCGCGTCATGTATCAGTGACATTCACCATAACTCCTTGGGTGTCTGC
>JALZHG010000418.1 GCA_030914045.1 Chloroflexota bacterium
CCTCATCCTTCCGGCGGTCCTCCATATCCTTATGGTGCCCAAGGTTGGCCTCGTGCTGCCTCTGCAAGTCATCCCCGTACTGCTTCTGCAAGTCTAGGTACTTCTTGCCCTCGCTTGTCTTGATCCAGTCCTCGTACTTCTGGCCGTCGGGCATTGTGGCGCCGTGCAGAGACAGCGTGTTAGCTAGCTGCTCGTCGGTGACGTTGGCTCCCGCTAGGTCGGCTGGTCATTGAGCACGAACTCATTCCGGATTCATTCAGAATTCATCGCCGTGGCGCACACTTCAGAATAGACAAACGTGAAGGGCATGATGCATCATCGACGCAGGAGGTCAAACATAGGAGCAGCGATGGCAAATACACAAGACCAGAACCCTCGGTGGGTTGTACGCCTGACTCCCATGCCGGACAGCGACATCGACCACCTCCTTCAAATGCCGCTTGGCCTCGACGTTTGGGAGCGAAGGCGAAATCCGGACATGCTGGTGGTGGCAGCAAATGAAGGCCAGATTAGCGAGCTAGAGCGCCGGCGGCTGGCGAACGTGGAGCGGCTTTGTACGGTGGAGGAGTTCGTGTCCAAGTTTGAATCCCGCCCCCGAGACACACATGACGCAAAGGACACCAAAGAAAGCGATGAGGAGGAGTCACAGAGGTGAACATCGTTTATACGGTTCGTTCTGATTCGCCGCAAGCGCCGCCACTCGCGCGGTTGATCGATCTGCCGCTGGGCCTCGATATCTGGCAGGTTAAGGCGGACCACGTCGTTTTGCGCGCGGCTGAGGAGCAGGCCGTGCGGCTGCGACAAATGGGCTATTCGACCGAAGAGGTCGTCGAAACCCAGACCCATGTCGCTAGGTTCGCCACCGCAGAGGCGATCGCCGCTTATCATTCGGCAGAAACGCTGGAGCAAGACTTACGCCAGCTGGCCGAGAGCCAGCCGGAGATCGCGGAGCTGCGGGAGATCGGGCGTAGCTTGGAGGACCGACCGATCTGGGCGTTGCGGATCGGGGAGCGACGCGCCAGCGAGCACAAGCTGCTGTTTATGGGTTGCCATCATGCCCGCGAATGGGTCTCGGTCGAAGTGCCTTACCTGCTTGCGGAGCATCTTGTAAAAAATGCCAGCCAAACTCCGGTTAGGGATTGGCTGCAGAGGGGCGAGATATGGGTCGCCCCGATGGTCAATCCCGACGGCCACGAATACTCACGCACCCAGGACAGACTGTGGCGCAAGAACCGACGTCCCAACCCCGACGGCAGCATCGGCGTGGACCCTAACCGCAACTATGGCTACATGTGGGGGACGCTGAACATCAACACCTCCAGTCACGTGCCTAGCGATCCGACCTATGTGGGCCCGCGCGCGTTCTCCGAGCCGGAAACGCGGGCGGTACGAAACTTGGTTGCCAGAGAGCTGTTTCGTGGGGTCATCACTTACCATAGCTTTTCGCAGCTGATCCTCTATCCATGGGGCTACACTTTGCGGCCCATCCCAGACGCGTCCGACCTGACCACCATGACGAAGCTTGCTGAGCGGATGCAGGAACTTATCCGTGGCGTACATGGCGTAACCTATACGCCGCAGCAGTCGTCGCGGCTTTATCTCACGGCGGGTGACACGACGGACTGGACCTACGGTGAATACGCCATCCCGTCGTTTACTATCGAGCTGAGGCCCGACTCGGTCGAGAACGGCGGGTTCGTCCTTCCTCCCGAGCAGATCCAACCGACGTTCGAGGAGAACCTGCCCGCCGCGCTGGAGTTCATCGAGCGCATCCTCTAAACCCGACCGGGGGTCCAGGAAGTGCTGGACGGTCTCAAGCTCGCTGTCGGCGCGGGCCAAGTGTTCGCGCGTCCGGTCCATGGTGTGCCTGTCGTTATGCTCGGTCATCCCTACCCCGAAATGTCCTGCGGCACCAGCGGCCAACGAGCCGACGGGGCATCCCTCAGCTGCGTTCGTGAACGGGCGCTCTCGGGCCGTCTGTGAGCCCGCGGAGCCCGCCCCCATACCTCTCTTTCCTTTGGAGAGAGCTCTGCACGTGCCGAGAGCATTATTCCCCTAAGGAGGGGAGTAACCTACAAGGCGGTAAGTTGCCCCGGGGAAAGGACCTGGCGGGCAACCAGCTCGACCAGACCGCACTAGCACCGGCTTGCAGCAAAAGGCGTGGTTGTTCGCAGTGGACGACTAGAGCGCAAAAGTGGTGGGCGGGCAGCCGTAGCGGACGGTCGAGGTCCTACCGACCTCGGCCCTTCCTCTTCTTGCCCTTATTCACCGAAGTGCGTGGAAGGGGTGTTCTCCGAAGTTCGTAACATCAAGCGACGCCGAAGCACCCGTAAGACGCAAGAAAATAAGCCATCTGGGGGATATACCGACCCGCACCACACTGCTACGCTTGCTCTCAGTAGGTAGGCACTCATAAAAGACGAGGTCGGTTTCGTGAGCATACAAGGCAACTGGCGGTCTCGCCGCATCAACCGCCGCGCTTTCTTGGGGCTAGGTGGGATGAGTGCCGCAGCGCTGCTCATGTCAGGTTGCGATTGGGGGGCGCGGCCGCGCAGTGGCTCCGCCGGCTATGGCCCGTTGGTCGCGGACCCTGGCGGAGTCATAGACCTGCCTAGCAATTTCCGGTACCGCATTATTTCCGAGAAAGGCTCAACGCTCTCCAAGGGGGCTCCGGTCCCCGGCAACCCCGACGGCATGGCCGCCTTCCCGGGACCGGGCGACACCACCATCCTGGTGCGCAACCACGAGCTGGAACCGGACGAAGATCCGCCGGTGGTCGGTAGGAACCTTTACCGCTCTTCGCAGATGGGAGGGACGACCGGCATCGTGGTCGGCTCGGACCGCAAA
>JALZHG010000419.1 GCA_030914045.1 Chloroflexota bacterium
AAGAGGTGTTCGGTCCCGTGCTGGTCGCGTTCTCCTTCGATGACCTAGAAGAGGCCGCCGAGATAGCCAACAGCACGGACTACGGCTTGGTCGCAGCGGTGTGGACTCGCGACGTGGGCAAAGCACACTGGCTCGCCCGAGAGATCCGAGCCGGTCAGGTGTTTATCAACACCTACGGTGCGGGCGGGGGTGTCGAGCTCCCATTCGGGGGATTCAAGAAGAGCGGACACGGCCGGGAGAAGGGTTACGAGGCTCTGTACGAATACTCTCAGGTCAAGACCGTCGCCATCAAGTACGGAGCGTAACCCGACCTTTGCTGGTTCGGGTAAGCCTTGAAGTCTGAGCTGCTTGTCTCGTTGGGGAGCGCGCCCCAACGAGCGCGGCGTAAGCCGTTGCCCAGTTTTCACGGAAGGGCATTTCTCGGAAAAGACGAACCGCGCGTCTGCCGAGCGCTCCGGGAGGCGATCCGGTTGTCTCTGTCTTACCAGGGTGAGCCCGCTGAGGAGGACAAGAATATGGCACGTGTCGCGATCGTTGGCGCCGGAGCCATGGGCTCCGTCTATGCCGGGCTCATGGCTTCTGCTGGCCATGAGGTACATGCGGTTACCTTGTGGAAAGAGCACGCGCAAGCAATGACGGCTCATGGCTTGCGCGTGGAGGGCATCAGCGGCGATCGAATTGCACCCGTCCGGGGAAGCACTTCTACTGAAGGCATAGGTCCCTGTGATCTCGTCATCATTTCCACCAAAGCTGCAGATGTTGAGACGGCTGCACGCTCGGCTCTATCGCTACTCGGTCCCGAGACATCCGTACAGACGATCCAGAACGGGTTGGGATCGGCGGACCGGGTCGCTTCGATCATTGACCCCGGCAGAATCGCCGTAGGGGTGGTGGGTGGCTTCGGCGCTTCGCTACGAGCGCCCGGGCATGTGCACCACAACGGGATGGAAATGGTTCGCTTCGGCGCCTATGCCGGCTTGCCGCGCACCGCGCTCGAAGCCGGCGCACAGATCTGGCGCTCTGCCGGATTTGAGGTAGCACTGTTTGATGACACCGATAGAATGGTGTGGGAGAAGCTGATTTTTAATGTTGCGTTCTCAGCCACCTCATGCCTAACCGGCAAGACGATCGGCGAAGTAATGTCCGACCCGAACACCTGGTGGGTAGCCCAACACTGCGCTCTGGAGGCAGCTGAAGTCGCTGACGCTCTCGGCGTAAGGTTGCAGGTGGGAGATCCACTTGTGCATATCCGCAGGTTAGGCGCCAAGATTCCGGACGCACTGCCGTCCATGCTGCTCGACCACCTTTCGCGACAGCCGTCGGAAATAGAGGTGATCAACGGCGCGATCCCACGGGAAGCGGAGAAGGTCGGTCTGACCGCGCCGGTCAACGCCACGCTGGTCGCGCTGGTAAAGGCGCGTGAAGCGGGATGGAGCCGATGAGGTGCCGTGACGAGTAGGATCTGCTCCGCAGGCATTACCGTCATGTAGCGGTCTTTGCCTGTGTGGAGCAGGCGCATAAAGATAAGAGAACAGATTCCAGGATAGAGATTGCGGGCTTCAGATTCAATGCCGGCTTATCCGCCGGCTGTGCGGGAGAGACCGGCATCGAGTGCACCGATGCGGACTCAGGCAGCGGTACGAGGCCGAAGGCTTCACCTCACCGACATTCTTAGACAGGCGGCGTTTTTCGGCGCACCCGTCCGACGGGGTACCCTCCAGCGGGTGCGCGGAAACCCCGCTTCCCCAACCTCGCTTATCGCTAGGAGAAGAAGCCGATGATCTCGCGGTTGGCCGCCTCAGGCTTCTCGTAGTGGACGAAGTGCCCCGCACCCGAAGCGGCTTCGAAGGAGTAGTCGGAGAAGTACTCACCGAGCCGGTCCGCCCACTCGATCTTGACTAAGGGATCATCCTCGCCCCACAGAAAACGCGTCGGCACTTCTATCTTTGGCAACTCTGGTGCCCCGTGCCGCCAGATCGCGGTCCTCGCTTCGTCTATCCCGACATACCAGTTGAAGCCGCCCTGGAGGTTGCCCGGCTTCATGAAGTTGTCCACCCACACCTCGAGGTCCTCGTCGAAGAGGCCAGGCTCGTGCGCCCAGTGGTCGAGGAAGTGCTTGATGTAGGTCCTGCACGTCTCACGGTCCCTGCCGACGAGTGAGGCGGCCCACCTCTGCTGGTTGAACGACTGGTACCAGATCTCCTTGACGCTTTCGGGCTCGAGCCAGCGCCCACCTATCCCTGGGTAGACGCAGTGGAAGAAGAACAGCCCTCGCAGCCTCTCCGGGTACTTCCTTGCGAAGGCTTGGGCGACGTAGGAACCCACGTCGTGGCTGACCAGACCGAAGCGCTCTATCCCGAGGGCATCCATGAAGCTTGCAAGGTCCTCCACAAGGACCTCGAGCAAGGTGCTCGGAGGGTCGGGTAGCCCCGGCTTCTCGGTGTCGCCAAAGCCTCGTAGATCTGGGACGATTATGTCGAAGCGCTCGGCCAGGACCGGAATGCTTTTGCGGTAGGCGTACCAGAACTCGGGCCAGCCGTGCAGGAGCACAAGCGGTGTGCCGGTCCCATGTCGGACGTGATGGATCCTGATTCCGTTCGCTTCTGCATAACCGTGGTTCCAGGCCATACCATTCATGTCCCTCGACATTATGAGCCAACCGAGGAGGGTGCGCGACGTAAGCTGCGCGAGCGTGCTGCTCGCGATAGAGGTTAGTAAGAACGGAAGCTTAAAATCGGCAGCAATAGTGGCAGCAACGGCAACAGCATTGAGCAATATTCGGAGGCACTTCGGGCCCCTTCGTGTGAGCAGGTTTGCGCTTTCTAGGGCGCTTTCTCTGAGCGAA
>JALZHG010000020.1 GCA_030914045.1 Chloroflexota bacterium
GCTTGGGTGGTGTGGGTAAGACGCAAATCGCCATTGAGTATGCCTACCGCTATGCAAGCCATTATGACGCGGTGTTGTGGGTGCGGGCCGAAGAGCCTACCTCGTTAGCAGCCGATTTTGCGGGTTTTGGCAACGAACTCGGCATGACGGACCTAGATGCCAGGGACCAGGATGCCACTGTCAAGGCCGTGCTGCGTTGGCTGAGAGAAAATACCGGGTGGTTACTCGTGTTCGACAACGTAGAGGAGGGCAGACAAATAGCCAAGTACCTGCCTCCAGGCAGCACTGGGCATGTGCTCATTACTTCCCGCAACCCCAATTGGTGGCAATATGCTCAAACTGTAGTCGTGGAAGTGATGGAGCCGCACGAAGCGATTGAGTTCCTGTTGAAACGGCCGGGAGAAAAGGACCGAGCAACGGCAGGCAAGTTGGCTGAGGAGTTGGGCTATCTACCTATCGCCCTGGCACAAGCAAGGGCATATATGGAGCAGAAACAGAGATCACTATCAGACTATTTGCCTTTGTTTCGGAAATACAATGGTAAGGCACTTACGCCCTCTGATGATTATCCAAGAACATTAGCTGCTACCTGGGAGCTATCATTCCAGGCTGTAAGCGAGCACTCACCGGCGGCAGCCGACCTGCTAAATCTTTGCGCTTACTTCGCTCCTGAAGACATTCCTTTAAGTATGATTGAAGCAAGAGCTGAATACTTGCCAGACACTCTCAAGAATGCTGTAGCGGAACCTCTGGAACTTGACAACATAGTTGGTAAACTAGGCGATTATTCGCTGGTTGAGATGGATAGAGACAAGCGCACTGTGTCAGTCCATCGCCTGGTACAAGCGGTAATCCGTGACAAGCTGCCAACTGAGGAGAGACAGAGGTGGGTAGAAGCTGCCTTGAGGATAGTGAACTTCAGTTTTGGCTATCGTAACAATGATGTGGCAACATGGCCTATTACCGCTACGGTGTTGCCCCACGCATTGGAGGTAACTACTTCAGCCGACTTGCGTAAGCCTAACTCAAAGGAAGCTAGTGCGTTATTGTCGCATCTCTTGAATGAGGTAGGTCTATACTTGCACCGCACAGCACAGTATGGAAGTGCAAGAGGCCAACTGGTAAGAGCACTTGCTATTAGTGAAGCTGTATATGGCCCTGACCACCCTGATGTTGCTACATCGCTGAGCAACTTAGGCTTGGTACTCAAAGACCTTGGGGACCTACAGGAAGCACGCGCCAACATAGAGAGAGCACTTGCCATTAGTGAAGCTGTATATGACCCTGACCACCCTAATGTAGCAATTAACGTGAACAACTTAGGCTTGGTACTCAGAGACCTTGGGGACCTGCAGGAAGCACGCGCCAACTTGGAGAGAGCACTTGCCATTAATGAAGCTGTACATGGCCCTGACCACCCTGATGTTGCTACATCGCTGAACAACTTAGGCTTGGTACTCCAAGACCTTGGGGACCTACAGGAAGCACGCGCCAACATAGAGAGAGCACTTGCCATTAGTGAAGCGGCACATGGTCCTGACCACCCTAATGTAGCTATAAGGTTGAACAACTTAGGCTTGGTACTCCAAGACCTTGGGGACCTACAGGGAGCATGTACTAACTTCGAGAGAGCACTTGCCATCGATGAAGCGGTGTATGGTCCTGACCACCCCGAAGTAGCTAAAAGGTTGAGTAACTTGGCTATTTTATTCCTCCAGCAAGACAATGTGGAGCAAGCGCAAGATTATCTGGAGCGAGCGCATATCATATTCCTCAAGTTCCTTGGACCTGGACACCCAAGCACACTTGACGTGCTCTATGGGCTTGAGTTCATCACAAGTCTCCGCAACCAGAGGTCGGACTAGGCAGGAGCCGTTCAGACCAACAGTGGTGGCATCTTCCCTATTGTGTGTCATAGTCGTTTGATGCATCCAAGCGGACCAGGCCTTCCTCAACTCCCTCCCCCGAAGCCACTATCAAGCACGGGCTAACGGCCAATCTGCCGGGTGCGGTGGCGGACTGGCTGCGTCAGTAGCCCTCCACGCGCGCAGAACTACCTATCTACTCCGCTAATTAACTCTTCCCAAATACAGACGTTGGCCCGTCACTTTGTTGGGCGTTTCAGTCATTTGAGTGAGAGGCAGGCCAAGCAGACGAGCGGAACAAAAGACTGCTGGTATAGCGGCCGACACAGGCGCGATGTACTGCCCCTAGCTGGGGTGTACTAGCGTATCTAATGCTTGACAAGTTGTGCTATACTAAGGCACGTTGTCTTCAGCCTTGTAGTTCCCTACATAGCTTCCGACCTACCCCAGGGCGTACGAAAACTGAATAGTCTCTCTACGAAAGGTGGTGGTGTATCTCTAACATCCTTTTGGGCACTCTATTGTCCATAACGTGGAATTGTTTCACAGCGAGGAAAGGAGATAGGAAGCTATGTCAAACGGGAATAACAGGTTCCCGATTCGGCGCGTACTGCTTGCGCTAGCCCTGCTTCTTGGCGTCATTACCACAGCCCTGGTGATACGCATGCAAGATTCGCAGAGCAAGAATGCCGCAGCAGGCACCCCAGCGCGCGCAGACCTGCGCGGAGTGGCAGTGCCGGGTGGTGCGAATGATGAGGCGGAGAATCTAGCCAGGCGGGAGGCGGCGGACGCCATCCGTTGGGGTCTCCCCGGCCAGAAGCTCGACTCTAAGTGGTTATTGGAAGCGCAGAAAGCGGTCCTAAAGATGCCGTCCGGCATCCCCGCCGGCAAGGTCGTCTACAACAAGGCCAGGAGCAACGCTCCCTTAGCCCTCGACCCCAACGCAATGGTTAGCCTGGGGGCGCAGCCTGCCCAGTCCGACGGCTGCTTCCTATGCTTCAACTACGGTTTAGTCAGCGGTCGCATCAACTCCATCGCCATCGACCCTGTGGTGACTTCTACAGTCTACCTGGGCGTGTCGAATGGTGGCGTCTGGAAGACCACCAACTGCTGCACCGAGGGCACCGTCTGGACCCCAACCACCGACGACCCGAGTATCGGCACCCAGACAATCGACGAAGTAACGATTGACCCGAACAACCACGAGATTGTTTACGCTGCCACGGGTGACTTCCGCCCGTCGAGCGCCGCTCGTGGTTCGCAAGGTATCCTGCGGAGCACCGACGCCGGCGCAAGCTGGGAGGTACTCGGCGCGAACATCTTCGTGCCGTTCCGCAACAACGGCCAGCCGATCGGCGGTTCTAGCCAGTACCAGGCTGTAACTGCCGTCAAGGTAGACCCCAACAACAGCAATACCCTGATCGCCGGCACCAAGACCGAACTCTGGATGTCGTACGACATGGGCGACAACTGGACCGGTCCCTGCTACACCAACCCCTACACGGCCACAGCCGGCAACCAGCGCCAGGACAACACTGAAATCCTGGTACGGGACGAAGGCACAACCACCACCATCTTCTATGCCATTGGTTCACCTCAAAACAGCGCAGCAGCGGGCGGCAACGGCGCTAACGGCGTCTACACCGCAACGATGCCGAGCAGTGGCTGCCCGTCACCGTGGACACTCGTAACCAGGGCCGACAACGGCTGGCCCGGCCAGGGCACCCCCGGCACCGCCGACAACGCCAAGGGCGGGCGCATCGACCTGGCTATGGCCCCCAGCAACCCCGCCGTGCTCTACGCTGCACAGGGTACCATGCCCAGCGGCGGCATCGTCGGCATATACCGGACGAGCAACAGCGGCGTAAGCTGGACGCTCGTAGCCACGCCCACCAAGTTCGTGGACTGCGTCGGCGGCGCCGGTATCGGTGGGCAGGCCTGGTATGACCAACTGCTCGAGGTCGATCCCACCAACCCGGACTACCTGTGGTATGGTGAAATAGACGTCTTCCGCTCGTCGAATGGCGGCGCTAACTGGAGAGACGCTAGCTGCGTGTACTCCGGCGGCGACTACATACACCCCGACCAGCACGACGCTCGCTACTTCCCCGGCCAGAACAATGAGATGCTGATCGCTAACGACGGCGGTATCTATTACACCAACCGCGCGTACAGCGTGACAGCTTCCCTCCCCAGGTTCCCCGTCATCCCTCTGAACCAGTCGATGAACACCCTGGAGTTCTACAACGGCCAGCTAACCGGCAACTTTGCGACCAGCGACCAGCCCGGGGCCAACGGTGGTACCCAGGACAACGGCTCCTTCGTGAATATCTGGGAAGGCGGACAGGAGAGCGTCGGCCCCGAGCAGTGGGACCTGCGCATCGGTGGTGACGGCTTCTTCGCCGCCATCGAGCCTGTGAACAACCAAGTCTGGTACCAGGAGAACAACTCCAGCCAGATCTGGCGCTCAACATCGGGACCGTACGGTGTATACCAGAACGTCTCCGGCTTCGCGACCAACAACCCGTGGGCGAACGACGGCCGCAACTTCTCGATGCCTTTCGAGATCTACAAGTACGACTGCCCGCCGACCGGTTGTACGCACCTCATCGCGGGCACTTACCGCGTGTGGGAGACCCAGAACGGCGCTCAGAATAGCGCGAGCTGGTACATCAACAGCCCGCCGCTGACCAAGTCCGTGCCCTCGCCCGGCTGGGGCGCCTCGCCAAACATTACCCAACTCAGCTACGCGGTGAGCATGTCGACCACGGCTATCGTCGGTACCACCGACGGCAACGTGCAGTACGGCTTCAATCTCGGCACAACGCCGGGTAGCGCGACCTGGGTGAACGTGACAGGCGGCAACACGGTGCTACCCAACCGCCCGATCCTCGACGTGACCACGGACCCGGCCAACCCAATTATGGGCTATGCCGCAGTCGGTGGCTTCAGCGTAGCCACGCCGGCCACGCCTGGTCACGTGTTCCGGGTGACGTGCGCCAACGCTCCTACGCCGTGCGCCAGCTTCACCTGGGAAGACAAGACAGGCAACCTACCCGACCTGCCCGCCACTGCGATAGTGGTCAATCCCAACTATCGCCAGCAGGTGTTCGTAGGTACCGACGGTGGCCTGTTCTTCACCAACGACATCGACGCGGCTACCCCTGTGTGGATCCGCTTCACCAACGGTCTGCCCAACGTCTGGATTTACGACTTGAACGTCGACCGGGGATTCACAACATTGGCCGTCTGGACCCGCAACCGCGGTGCCTATGCATGGCCTCTGCCGAGCGCTCCGTTTGTCCAGCCCACCCCTACCAACACACCCATCATTGTCGGCACGCCGCCTACAGCTACGCCTACCGAGACGGTGGAACCTGTAACTTGTAACACCACGGTGATGACGAGCACAGGTCACACACTACTACCTGCCACTAACAGTACAGGTGTGATCGCTGACGATGGTGTGGCCGTAGTCCAGTTGCCGTTCGCGGTGCCTGTGTACGACCGCTACTTCACCCAGGCGTACGCCACGACAAACGGCCACCTGCTGTTTGGAGCGGCCAGCGTGGGTACCTACGGCTGTGTACCGGCCAGAGGCGAGACTTACTCCATCCATGCTAACTCCGGCGACCTGTGCACCAACGACTGCTCGGGCCCGACCGACCCATGCGTGGACTGCGGCATCTTCACCAACACCATAGGCACTGCCCCCAACAGGCAGTTCGTGGTGCGGTGGAAGGCAGGTTACTACAACCTTGCCGGTACTACCGAGTTCGAGGTGGTACTCACGGAAGGGTCAAATAGTATCCAGGTGATCATCGGCTCCGACGCCTATGCTGGCGCTGCCACTACGAATGGCATGCAGCGCGGTTACCTGGACAATGTCACCTCGATCAACTGCTTCGAGGGTGGCACGATTACCAACACCATGTCGATCACTTACACGATAAGTGGTTGCCCGGCACCAACCTTCACACCTACTCCGCTACCCACGAATACGGTCACTCCAACAGCACCTCCTACGTGCACGATCCAGTTCCAGGACGTGCCGCCTAGCAACGCCGCAAGCTCGTTCTACCCGTACGTAAGGTGCCTCGCCTGCCGCAACATAGTGGGCGGCTACCCGTGCGGTGACGTCAACCCTGTGAGCGGACAGCCTGAGCCTTGCGGTGCCACCGGCAACGCCTACTACAGGCCCGACAATCCTGTCACGCGCGGCCAGATAGCCAAGATCGTGGCCCAGTCCGCCGGCTATACCGGTGAGCCAGGTCCTCAGATCTACGCCGACGTTCCGCCGGACCAGGTCTTCTGGCTCTACGTCCAGCAGTTGTCCAACGACGGCGTGATGGGCGGCTACCCGTGCGGTGGTACCAATCCGCAGACTGGTGAGGACGAGGAGTGCGATGTGGAGGACCGCCCGTACTTCCGAGTGAACAACCACGCCAGCAGAGGCCAGCTTGCCAAGATCGTGTTCAACGCTGCTGGGATTACGTACACAGGGTCTTCTCAGACCTACCAGGACGTACCGCCCAGCAATAGCCCCAGCTCGTTCTACCCGTACATCGAGGGTCTTTCGCAGCTGGGTGTAATGGGTGGTTACGCCTGCGGTACGTCCGATCCTCGGAGCGGACCTTGTACCTCGCCAGGCAACCGCCCATACTTCAGGCCTGCCAACAACGTGACCAGGGGTCAAGCAGCGAAGATAGTAGCTAACACCTTCTTCCCCAACTGCGAAACGCCTGCTAGACCCAGCCAGTAGCTGGGATAACCACCGGCGAGTACCTCTAGGGTACGACGAGAGGAAAGCAGGGGAGGCAGATGCCTCCCCTGCTTTTTTGTTTAATTACGTCCACTTGCCAACCGGGGCGGTTGTCCATTACAGTAGAAGACAGCCCGCACTGCCGGCAGGGCAGGTCCAGGGCTTAACAAGGGAGGAAGTACCAGTATGGCAGACAAGGTACGCCTGCGCATCGCGCCGTCGCCAACGGGCGACCCGCACGTGGGCACGGCATATATGTCGTTGTTCAACAAGGCTTACGCACACAGGCACGGGGGCAGTTTCGTACTGCGCATAGAGGACACCGACCAGACGCGCTACAACCCCACCTCCGTTGGAGAGATAATCGAGAGCCTGCGGTGGCTCGACCTTATGCCCGATGAGGGGCCGGGGATTGGCGGAGAGTACGGGCCGTACGTGCAGACGGAACGACGCGAGTTGTATATAAAGCACGCCCACGAATTGGTTGAGAAGGGGCGCGCCTACCGTTGCTTCTGCACGTCTGCGCGGCTGGAGGAGATGCGCAGGGAGCAGGCAGCGCGGCATGAGCCACCCCGTTACGACCGGCACTGCCTGAGACTCTCGCCTGAGGAGATAGAGGGCAACCTGACGGAAGGCAAGCCTTACACGATACGCATGCTGGTGCCCGATGAGGGTACGACCAGCTTCCAGGACCTGATACGCGGCGAGATCAGCTTCGAGAACAAGGTGCTCGACGACCAGATTATCCTCAAGTCGGACGGCTTGCCTACGTATCACCTGGCGGTGGTGGTGGACGACCACTACATGGAGATCAGCCACATAACCCGCGCCGAGGAGTGGATCAGCAGCACCCCCAAGCACATTCTGCTATACAACTATTTTGGCTGGGAGCTGCCGAAGTTCGCGCACTTTCCGCTGTTGCGCAACGCCGACCGCTCCAAGATATCGAAGCGCAAGAACAACACCTCGCTCAAGTGGTACCGCGAACAAGGCTACCTGCCGGAGGCGATGATCAACTTCCTGGCGCTCATGGGCTGGTCGATGCCCAACGGTGAGGAGACCTTCACGTTCGAGGATGTGAAGCGCGAGTTCACCTTCGAGCGGATGGCTACCAGCGGGCCGATATTCGACCTGGTGAAGCTAACCTCCATCAACGGCAAGTACATCCGCACCCTCTCCGACGAGGAGCTATACGAGCGCCTGCTGCCATACCTGCCCGAGGAGTTGGACCAGGAGCGAGTGCGCCAGGCGGTGCCGGTAATCAAGGACCGGCTGACGACGCTGGGCGAGTTCGCGGAGCTTACCGCCTACCTGTTCGGCCCGCCTCCCGATTACGATGCCGCGGCCCTGGTCCCGAAGAAGGGCACACCCGAGGCCGCGCGCGCCGCGCTGGAGCAAATACGTGGCTTCCTGGCCGGGCTGCCGGAGTCGTGGGCGCACGAGGAGTGGGAGAGCGGCATGCGCGCGCTGGCAGCCGAGTTGGGGCTGAAGGCGGGCGATATCTTCATGGTGCTCCGCGTGGCGGTCACGGGCAGCCCGGTGTCACCTCCGCTGTTCGAGAGCATAGAAATCCTGGGCAAAGAGGAGACGTTGCGGAGGGTGGACGCGGCGCTGGCGAAGCTGGGTTAGGGACGATGGACGATGGATGATAGGGTGAGGTGACTTGTATGGCAGCAGAGGGTGTTGCCCAACTCTTATACTTGATGGACGCGGCTTTCGACGGAACGGACTGGCACTCGCTGCTGCGCAACGTGCGGTCGGTAAGGGACGACGACTGGCAGTGGGTCCCGCCGGGCGGCAACCGCTCCATACGCGACATAGTCCAGCACATCGGTAGCAGCAAGCTGATGTACCAGGACCACGCTTTCCGTGATGGCACTCTTACGTGGGACCACCCCCTGGTTGATGGTGGGGAGGCGCTGGCGACTGTTTCCTCGGCTATCGCCTGGCTGCAAGAGGCCCAGGAGCGCCTGCGGCAAAGCGTCGCATCCCTTGACGACGCGGAGTTACTTCGCCCCCGCATGACCAATTGGGGCGAGTTGCAGGAGACCCGGTGGATTGTCGCGGTGATGATCCAGCACGACCTCTATCACGCGGGCGAGATCAACCACATCAGGTGCCTGCGCCAGGAAAACGATAGATGGGCATATGAAGCTTGATGACAGTCCGACTCGCGTACAGCTAGAGATTAGCCTGTCGTCCCGTGAGGAGCAAGGGCGTGACAGTGATTGAACACAAGGAGGTTGGCCCACAGGTAAGGGTCTGGCTGGGAGAGTGGCCGCAAGCCACGTATGATTGTGTGGCGGTGCAAACCATCGGGTTTGAGTCGCCAGGAATAAACACAGAAAGGTCTAGTAAGGTTGCGATTGAAGTCTTACGAGGAAGGGCGGGACACCCATCTAGCTATGGGTTGCTCGGCGGCGAATTTCTGCCCGGAAACAGGGACCAATTGACCGCTGAAGTATGTATCTCTCGTTCGCATGGAGCTATTTTCAAGCCAGCCCTTATCTCCAGCCCGGTAGACTATGCGCAAGTTGGCCTCCCCGACTCCTATGTATTGGGTGTCATGGAAGGCCTGGGTGGGGCTAACCAAATATTGGGACCAGGATTGCTACGCTTCGCTTGCGCAGTTCACGGCCTCTATGGCTCATCTCATGTGGTGTTCAAATGGTTAGCTCAAATGAACGTTAGGCTGTTAGCACGTCCTGATGACTTACTGACAAGCGGCGAACTCACAAGCATCGTGAATTCGCCGTTCTAATGATGTGCAGCATTTATAGCTAAGGGGTATCTACAAATTATTTCCCGGCAGATAAAACCGCCGTGTGACGAGTTTGCAGATACCCCTTAGTAGCTTCAGACTATATCAGCGCCTTGTTCCTGTAGGACTCCCACTCGCCGTTGGTGAGGCGGGCCACGTAGAAGATACGCTCCAGGTAGCGGGAGTGGGCCACCAGTATCTCATCGCCGGATTCGAGCACGGCATGAGAGGCGGGATCGACGCGGAAGATGCGCCTGGGAGTGGGCGTGGCGTTCTCTTCGGCGGCGCTTGCCGAGATGCGGTCCGCCGACAGGTAGCCGCCCGACTTGCCTTGTGTTGTCTCGCCCCGGCTTTGCGCTACCCTGGAGCGGTCGACGTAGGCCGACGAGCCTGACGGTTGAAAATTCGCAATCTGGGCAGCCACGGCCAGGTCGGTGCCCGAGTAGCTGGGGAAGACGCCCAGCCAGGTGCCGGTATTGCGGCCGCCGATTATGCGTTTGTCCGCTACGATGCCCCGCGTGTAATAAAGCGGGGTGAACAGGTCGCGCACACCCTTTATCACCGTCCAGGCGAAGTAAACGGTAGCTCCCAGGCAGAGCAGGCTACCCAGGCCACACACTCCCAACGTCAACACCGAGCCTTGGGCTTCGTTGTTGCTGACCTTTCCGAGCTGCGTGATGGCGGCCAACCCCGTGATTAAAGTGAGCAGCCCAAGCACAACCAACAGCAACACAGTCGCCGAAAGGGTACCTAGCACCGGCGGGACGTAGTTCACCCTGGGCAGTCCTTTTTCGGACACCCCTTTGATCTTCGGCTTCATGGAGCGTGCGCGCGTGCTCATAGGCTTGATTATAGCAGAGAGTGGTGAGTGGTGAGTGGTTAGTGGTTAGATGGGACGAGTTGCATTAGGGATGTTCTAGCGGCTAATAGAGATACATGCTTCAGAGCCGGAAGGTTCAAAGCGGTGAGACGGCACATGTAACACCGCACATGTTATCACAAACGGAAAGTCCGATTATTCTTGGCAGGACAGATGCAGAAAAGGGTTGACATGGTACGGAATCCAGGGGAGACGCCCGTGGATTGAAATCGAGGGCTATACCTTGCGAAGTCCCCTCCGGGGACTGGTGCATCTTTAAGCATCTGAGAAGTCGTAAGAGGACATATCAGTCCCGCAGGGACTTTGCAAGGTATAGCCCTCGATTTCAATCGACGGGCGTCTCCCTGCCCAGAATAACCAATAACCACTAACCACTAACCACTAACCACTAACTCACAACTCACAACTCACAACTCACCACCTCCCCCTGTGCTATAATGTGCCAGCCTGGAACCGTGGGCCATATCATTCACGGAGAGAATGCGTGCCACTTTACCTGAACATCAGCGTGGCGCTGGTCGTGTTCATGGGGCTGACGAGCGGCGGCATCCTGTCGCTGGTGCTCATGTCCGAGAGGCGACAACAGACGAACTTTGGCATAATGCTCGGCCTGACGCTGCTGCTTGCGCTGGGTGGGGGCGCGGGCATGATCGCCGTGCTGCCGAACGTAGCCTCCAGTCTAACCAACGCGCTCGTACTGCTGGTGCTCTCCATGTCATTAGGTTATACCCTGACCAGTTTCTCCGTCCTCTCGCCCCGCAGGAAGAAGTGGGCCGCGCAGTTGCCCACTAAGGGTGCGCGCCCCGAACGCACCGCCGTAGTCCTCTTCATGCCCGGAGAGCCGCCCGAATACTCCGTGTGGAGCGCGGCGCGACGGCTGGAGTTGGCCGACGACCCGAAGGACGTGCCGCCGATCCTGCTGCGCCCGTTCTACATGCGCGACCTGAAGCATAAATACGCGAGCATAGGCAGCAGCCCCTACCGCCAGCACCAGCAGAAACTGGCCGAGGAGATACGCGGGCGGTTGGAGTTGGGCTATCGGGTATACGAGGCGTACTACAGCGACCAGCCCACACTGGCCGAGGCTATGCTGACAGCCGTCGAGGAAGGCGCTCGACACATTATCCTCGCCCATATACGAGTGACCGACCCGCCCGACCCTGTCATCCAGGGCGAATTGATGGAAGGACTCGACCTGGACAACCTCGGTGTGAAGGTGACGCAGGTGGGGCCGATGTGGGTATCCAGCTTGCTTCCGCAGATATACGTGCGCCGGGTGATAGAGGCGGTCCCCCAGGCGGGCAGCGCGTCGGAGGACGTAGGGCTGCTGCTGGTGGGTAGGGGGCACGGCACCGAAGGGGAGTCCGCGAAGGCCCGGCAGGAGCAAGAAGAAAGCTTCCAGCGCAAGGTGCGCCAGGCCCTGCTGCGGGTGGGGTTTGGCGAGAACCGCGTGGTGATGGGCTGGGTGCGGTGCTCGCCTAACTGCACTGAGTCGCTGCAAAAGCTGGTCGATGAGGGTTGCAAGACCGTGTACGTGATACCCTCCGCCTTCGTGGCCGACGGCATCACCACGCTGTTCGACATCCCCGCGCAGGTCCAGCCGCTAGCCGCCGAGCGAGGGGTCAAGCTCAACTACCTACCTGCCTGGAACGCCGACGGCCTGGCCGCCGAAGAAATAGCCGTGTATGTGCGAGCCGTGAGCGCACCACCGTTGTAGGGATTTGGGAATTGGGATTTCGGATTTCGGAATTGCTCGGATACCTACTAAATCCGAATTCCAAAATCCCAATTCCCAAATTCGGTTATAATGGGCTGATTTGGCACGCGGGGAGAGTAGTGAGAGCATGGCGAACGCGGGTGGAATGAGCAATATGGAGCGGTGGCTCCCCAGCGGCTACGGCTTTAGGCGGTGGGCGCTGGTGTTCGCCGTGGGGGTAGCCATAGTAGGTCTGGCGCTCGCAATGGGCGTGACGAACCTCTATCGCATGTACGTGCTGCCCCAGAGCGGCACCCCCTTTATGTACGCGATCACATTACAGTTCATCCCGCACCCGTTGCGCGAGATCCTGGTGGGTCTCATCGGCGTGGCCGCGGGTATCCTGGGGGGCAGGGGCATGTACCGCGCCGCCGAGCGGGCCGCCGCCAGGGGCAGGCAGTACGAGGTGCCTGTGCTCGCGCCGCTCAGGGCCGCCAGGCGAGCGGAAGGGCCGCGCATCGTGGCGGTCGGGGGTGGTACCGGCATGCCCACCCTGCTACGCGGCCTCAAGGGAGTCACCGACAACATCGCGGCGGTCGTGAACGTGGTAGATGACGGCGGCTCCTCGGGCAGACTGCGCCGCGATATGGGCGTGCTCCCTCCCGGCGACTTCCGCAACAACCTGGTCGCACTCTCCGAGTCGGAGCCACTGCTCTCCGAGCTTTTCCAGCACCGCTTTACCGGGCCTGGTGAGCTTGAGGGCCATTCGTTCGGCAACATCTTCCTGGTCGCCATGAACGAGATCACGGGCAACTTCGAGCAGGCGATACGCGAATGCTCGCAGGTGCTCAACGTGCGCGGCAAGGTGCTGCCCTCCTCTCTCACCAACATAGAGCTGTACGCCGAGTTGCAGAACGGGCAGGTGGTGCAGGGCGAGTCGGTCATACCACGCGCCCCTTCGCCCATCAAGCGGATATTCATGCAGCCCGCTCACGCCCCCGGCTACCCCGAAGCCATTGCGGAGATACTGGGTGCCGAGTTGATAGTGCTGGGGCCGGGTTCCTTGTACACCAGCATCATGCCGCCACTGCTGGTGGAAGACATAGCCAGGGCGGTCAAGAACAACAAGACGGCGGTGAAAGTTTACGTGTGCAACGTCGCCACCCAGCCGGGCGAGACGGACGGCTACGGGGTGGTCGAGCACGTGCGGTCGCTGCACAATCACATCGGGCCGGGGCTGTTCGACTACGTCATTTACAACGCCAACCAGGCCGTGCAGGACCAGATAAAGCCCGAATGGGGTGTCACGCCCGTCACGTTGGACATGGAGGCCGCAGCCCGCTTCCCCAACCTCGAGTTCGTGCCCGCCGACGTGGTGCGCGACGACAACCCCCTGCGGCACGACCCGCACAAGCTAGCCGACGCGGTCATGCGCCTGTACGAGAACCGGGGTGGCAGGGGCGCGCCCGGCCGGGTGCGCAACCGCGACCGCGCGAGCACACCCTCACGCAACGGCACAGGACATGCGGAGATTGGCGAGACGGAGAAGTTAGAAAGCGGGGTTGAAACGTGAAACGTGATGCGGCTCAACGAACCAGTCCGCAGATCACGAACCATGTTTCACAAGTGTCATCACGTTTCACGTTTCACGTTTCAGAATCAAGGAGGATAGCGCAATGGTAATGAAAGTCGGTATCAATGGTTTCGGGCGTATTGGGCGGCAGGTCTTCAAGGCGTTGCGGGACTACTATCCCGACGACATACAGGTGGTGGCCGTGAACGACCTGACCGACAACCACACCCTGGCTCACCTGCTGCAATACGACAGCAACTACGGCCCGCTCGACGCCGATGTCTCCGCCACCGAGGACACGATCATCGTGGACGGCGAGGAGATAAGGGCGTTCGCGGAGCGCGACCCGGCCAAGCTGCCCTGGGGCGATATTGGGGCCGAGATCGTGATCGAGTCGACGGGGGTGTTCACCGACGCCGAGCGGGCGCGGGCGCACATAACGGGCGGGGCCAAGAAGGTGATCATCACCGCGCCCGCCAAGGGTGAGGACCTCACCATCGTTATGGGCGTGAACCACGACCGCTACGACCCGCGCGAGCACACCATCGTCTCCAACGCCTCCTGCACCACGAACTGCCTCGCACCCGTCGCCAAGGTGATCCTGGAGAGGTTCGGCATCGTCAAGGGCCTGGTGACCACGGTGCACTCGTACACCAACGACCAGGTAATCCTCGACTACCCGCACAAGGACCTGCGCCGCGCCCGCGCCGCCGCCCTCAACATCATCCCGACCACCACGGGTGCCGCCAAGGCGGTGTCGCTGGTGATCCCGGAGTTGAAGGGTAAGTTCGACGGCTTCGCTCTGCGCGTGCCCACCCCCACCGTCTCTATCATCGACTTCGTGGCCCAGATCGAGCGCAACGCCACCGCGCAGGAGATCAACGGCGCGCTGATTGAGGCGAGCGAGAACGAACTGGTGGACATCCTCGACTACACCGAGGACCCGCTGGTCAGCATGGACTTCAAGGGCGACCCGCACTCCTCGATAGTGGACGGCCTGAGCACGATGGTCATAGGCGAAAACCTGGTGAAGGTGATAGCCTGGTACGATAACGAGTGGGGGTACGCCTGCCGCGTGGCAGACCTCACGCAGTTCATGGCGGAGAAGAACGGCTAGAGAGTTATGAGTTATGACTTTTGAGTTTTGAGTTTTGAGTTATACGAGAAGAGCTATTAACAACTCAACACTCAAAACTCATAACTCACAACTGGGAGAGGTAGGCATGGCTAAGCTGACGGTCCGCGATGTAGATGTTGCTGGTAGAAAAGTGCTGGTGCGGGTGGACTTCAACGTGCCCCTGGACGCGGGCGGGCAGATCACGGACGACACGCGCATCGTGGCATCGCTGCCGACTATACAGTACCTGCTGGAGAACGGCGCGGCGGTGATTCTCATGTCGCACCTGGGCAGGCCCAAGGATGGCCCTGACCCTAAGCTCAGTCTCGCGCCCACGGCGGCCAGGCTGCAAGAGCTACTGGGCAGTAGCGCCACCGTGAGGTTCGCCGGGGATTGCGTAGGCGACGAGGTGAAGCAGGCAGCGCGCCAACTGCAACCGGGCGAAGTGCTGCTGCTTGAGAACGTGCGCTTCCACAAGGAAGAGGAGGCCAACGACGCCGATTTCGCGGGGCAGCTTGCGAGCCTCGCCGACCTGTACGTGAACGATGCCTTCGGCTCGGCCCACCGCGCCCACGCCTCCACAGAGGGAGTGGCCCACATTCTGCCCGCCTATTCGGGCCTGCTGATGGAGCGCGAGATAAGCATCATGGGCAAGGCGCTGGAGGACCCGGAGCGGCCCTTCGTGGCGATCCTGGGCGGGGCCAAGGTGTCGGACAAGATGGGCGTGATTGGCAACCTGCTGAACAAGGTGGACGTGCTGGTAATCGGCGGGGGCATGGCTAACACGTTCCTGAAGGGGATAGGCATACCCATTGGGCAGTCGCTGGTCGAGAACGACCGGGTGCGGGATGCTGAGGCGCTGAACGGGCGGGCCAACCTGCAAAACGTGCGCCTGATGCTGCCCAGGGACGCTGTAATCGCCAGCGAGATGAGCGCCACCGCCCACGCCAGCACGGTGGACCTGCACGACCTGCCGCCCGACATCGATCAGCAGGGCTGGCGCATCCTCGACATTGGGCCGGAGACCGCGGCGGAGTACGCTACGGCCATACGCGAAGCCAGGACCGTTGTGTGGAATGGGCCTATGGGCGTGTTCGAGATCCCGGCGTTCGCGGCGGGCACGCTGGCGGTAGCGCAGGCTGTGTGCGACGCCACACGCGACGGCGCTACCAGCATCGTGGGCGGAGGCGACTCGGTGGCGGCGATCGAGCAGATGGGGCTGGCCGACTGCATCACCCACGTTTCCACGGGCGGCGGGGCATCGTTGGAGTTCCTGGAGGGCCAGACGCTGCCCGGCGTGGCGGCCCTGCGAGATGCGTAACAGGCCCGTGTTTCTGAAATGTAACCTCAATCGGTTATAATTGTGAGGGCGTATGATCATACGCCCTCACAACGCATTGTCAAGCGAATATAGGAGAGGCTCATATCATTCATGAATAAAGAAGCTAACCCACGTCCCACAGGCACGCCAACCCGCCCCACCGGCAACTCCACCGGGAGCCCTACCCGGCCCACCGGAGCGGGTGCCTCCACCAAACAGACCGCGTCCAATCGTCCCGGCGGGACCGCGCCCAGGCCCCCCGCACGCACAGGCTCCACCGGCTCCCAGGCTCGCAACTCCAGCGGGACAGCCCGGAGGCAGCCGCCGAAGCAGCAATCCATTGGACTCAAGCCCTTAGACATTGGCCTGCTGGTGCTCGGCGTGGCAGTCGTGGTGGGCGTGATATTCTGGGTGCTGGCCGGCCAGAACACGTCGCCTACCCTCACGACCGGCACCGGCGCGCAGCAGCAAAACCCCGGCCAGGTCGACCCGGCGAACCCACCCAAGCTGGCCGAGGGCACCCCCGCACCCGACTTTACCCTGCCCGGCGTTGACGGCGGGACCTACAAGTTGAGCGACTACAGGGGCAAGGTGGTGCTGCTTGAGTTCATGGCCCCCTGGTGCCCCCACTGCCAGGCAGACGCGCCGATATTCAACCAGGTGGCGCAGAACTTCCAGGGGCAGGACGTACAGGTGCTGGCGGTGAGCGCTACGAGCGAGAACAAGGACCGCAACGGCCCCATCAGCATGAACGACATGACCTGGTTCCGCGACCAGTTCGGCGTGACCCACCCGCTGCTGTTCGACCAGTCGGTTGCTGCCGCCCAGGCTTACCAGGTCTACTACTACCCGACGGTGTACATAGTGGACAAGGAAGGCAAGATCGCCAAGTTCGTCCTAAGCGAGCAGGGCAATCCCCTCACGGTGGAACGCCTGACCAACGAGATCAACAGCGTCCTTCAGTAAGTTGTGAGTTGTGAGTTATGAGTGTTGAGTTAGCCTGTTGCGGCTGATTCAGCACTCATAGTTTTAGGAAGGCGGAAAACGATGGAAGATGTAGCACAACTCAAGACTGAAAGCACGACATTCCGAACGCTCCGGTACTTGACTCTGGTCTCACGGTTGGTGCTAGGGGTGATCTTCGCGCTGGCGGGACTGGCTAAACTGGGCCTGCCTTTCGCTATGGCCGAGAGCATCCGGGCTTACGAGATGGGCCTGCCGCCTTTCCTGGTGACCTTCATGGCTAATGTGCTGCCACCTATCGAACTAGGTGTGGGCATATGGCTGCTCATGGGTCTGTTCACCCGCTTCTCGGCTGGCATAACGGCGGCTCTCATGGTGGTGTTCACCATCGCGGTGACGCAGGCGTGGGTGCGGGGACTGGACATCAACTGCGGGTGCTTCGGCGGGCCTATGGGCGCGGATGCTTCCACCACACCGGCGGCGCGGGCCATCATCGGCGCAATGGGCCCGGTGGGCGTGTTCCTCACCAACGAGAAGGCCGACCTGATGACGATTGGGCGCGACCTGGTCTTGTTACTTATGTCAATTCACCTGATGCTCGTACCCAGCGTCTTCTCGATTGACCAGTTGCGGCAATTGCGGCGGCAGCCTGCGTACGAGGAAGATACCTACTACGACGAGGACGAAGCGTATGAGAAGGCCGATGATAGCCGGGAACTGGAAGATGAACACCGACCCGGACAGCGCGTTCGAGTTGATGGACTCGATGCTGGAAGACCTTGACGCCTTTTCCGATATCGACATAGTAATCTGCCCCCCGTTCGTCTCGATTGAGACCTTCGCGGACCTGTTCGACGGCACGAGCCTGTACCTGGGTGCGCAAAACATGCACTGGGAGGAGCGCGGAGCCTTCACGGGCGAGATTTCACCGCTGATGCTCCAGAACAGGTGCGACTACGTAATCCTGGGTCATTCGGAGCGCCGCCAGTACTTCCACGAGACCGACGAGGACGTGCGGCGCAAGGTGGAAGCGGCCCTGCGGCACGACCTGCGTCCCATCGTGTGCGTGGGCGAGAGCTTGGCCGAGTACGAGGCGGGCGACACCTGGCACACGGTAAGCAGGCAGGTGGGCCTGGCGCTCGGCGGGCTGGACATGCAGCAGGTGGTGATCGCCTACGAGCCGGTGTGGGCCATAGGCACGGGCAGGGCGGCCACCCCTGAGATCGCCAACGAGGTGATAGGCCAGATCCGCGAGAAGGTGCGCAACATGCACGGCGACGAGATAGCCGACGACACCCGCATCCTGTACGGCGGCAGCGTCAACGCGAACAACATCGCGGAGTTCGTGTCGATGCCGGAGATAGACGGCGCGCTGGTGGGCGGGGCCTCGCTGGACGCGGAGCAGTTCGTGCGGATTGTGGCGGTGACGAACGAGGCTAGGAACAGGGTATAAACGGGCCGGCGAAAGTTAGACACAAGAAGAGGAGTGACCAGGTTTGGCACTCCTCTTCTTGTTAGAAGCGCACCCCGTTCCGCATTCAGCACTTCTCATCACTTGTATCTTATTACCGCGAAGTCGGTGTCGAACATGTCTTCCTGGCGCAGGGTGGCGGAGCCGACTACTATCACCTTGCCGTCGGGCTGCACCGTCATTGCCAGGCCGATATCGTGATAGTCGTCGAACTCGGTTGCTACCAGGCCCTCGTCGCCGAAGCTTTCGACCTTTGTGCCGTCCGGGTTCAGTAGCATGAGCGCGATAGCGTCATTGTCGTCTATCGAGCCTGCGGTGAGCAGTTTGCCGTCGGGCAGCCTCACAACGTCGTAGTTGAGGTCGGTGCCCTGCCTGTAGCCCACCTTGCCGTCGCCCCCGAAGCTTTCGTCAGGCGTGCCGTCTGGGTTGTACTGCGCCAGCCCGAAACCCGGAGAGGCGCATGCGTCGGTGGCGCAGAAGGTCACGTCGATGTACACGGGACCTGCGGCTACGATTTTGCCGCCGGGCAGCACTAACAGGGCTTCAATGTAGTCGCGGTTCTGGCGGAAGTCGGTCATCGCCACGCCGTCCCTGCCGAACTCCTCGTCCAGGCTGCCGTCTTCGTTGTAACGCACGAGCGTGTAGTCGTGCCCTTCCATCCCGGTGCTAGGATCGTCCGAACCGTACCCACCTACCAGCACCTTGCCGTCGGGCTGCACCGCCACCGCGTGCGCCATAGCATCATTGGGGAACGATGTGACCACCCGCCCACCGTCACCGAAGCTCTCGTCAAGCGTGCCATCCGGGTTGAGCCGCACGGTGGCGAAGCTGTGTGGGTAGCGCCCTGTCATACCGGCGAGCACAATCTTGCCGTCGGGGGCCAGGGCGATCGCGTGCGCCTCCTCCTCCGAGGAGCTACCCTCGGTCTGGTCGATAGACACAAGCGCCTTGCCGTCCTCACCGAAGCTTTCGTCCGGGCTGCCGTCCGGATTGTAGCGAAGGGCTGCAAAGACCAGGTGCCCCGCATCAAAATCTAGGGTGGTGCCCACAGCTATGTACTTGCCGTCGGGCTGTTGGATGAGGGCGTGTGGCTCGCTGTAGTCGTACTCAGAGTCGGTGACGTTGACCACCAGCCTGCCATCTTCTCCGAAGGTGGTGTCCAGGCTGCCGTTCGAGTCGTAGCGGGTAAATGCGAACTGCGCCTTCGTCTTCGGCCACGCCTCACCCAGCACCACGATCTTGCCGTCCGCCTGCACAATCACACCAACGGCCTCTTCAGGGCTGCCTCCTATGTTGGTGTTTACCTTCCCACCTTTGCCGAATGACGTATCAAGTGCGCCGGTGAACGAGGACGCATCAACGTGGGGAGTCCTGGTGGGACGGGCTGTCGTTCTGGTTTCAGAGGACTGCGGGGCGGGTTGAGGAGTGCCCTGCATTGGGCTGACTTCGCCGCACGCCGCGCTCAAGAGGAGAGTCAGCACCGCGAAGGTCGCAACGATAAGCTGAGATGATCTTAGCCTGTGATTGTTTGGCATTTGTGTCTATGGTCCTTTTCTATGTACGCTGTTGTGTTATGGTCTTCTGTATATTCGCCGGTGTGTGGTTATTATTGTCAGGAGCATACAAGGATGGCAAGGCTAACACATCAGTCTAAGAGTGGAATACCATACATACAATGATGTACCGAGCAGCGCGTTGGAGCGTAGAACGTGCGGAGGCAAAAGATGCGTACAAGAAGCGGTCAGCCCTGGGACCAATCTCCCATAGCTCACATCCACCGCGTATAGTATCCTAAATTCAGTAGACTGCTTGTGCAGGGGCGGGAAGATGACAGCTATACGCCAGCCCTGTATTTCGTATGCCCTACTGACAATTGGGAGCTATACATGCGCCTAACCACAGCATCAAGACAAGCCTCACTAGCGTTTATGGTTGCTATGGCCCTGGGACTTGCGGGCTGTGTGCCCGGAGCACAAGAGCCTACCACGACTAGCATGCCTGCCAAACCTGCCACTTCCACGCCCACTGCTAGTCCCGTATCTACGGTAGACAGAGCGGCGACCTCCAGACCCTCGGAGAATAGCCCATCCGCTGAGACAACGATTCAGAGCACCAGTGTCGCAGATGAACAGGTGGAGGGCCAGCCAACGAACGTACCTGCTGTACGGCCAAGCAATATCGGGTGGGGCGTGCTCCGAACAGGCGAGCCATACACGGTTGAAATGATAGTGGATGACGTCGACGCGGCAACTTTCTATTTGCTAGTGGTCAACTTCAACAAAGACACCGGAGAGACATCAGTACCAGAAATAGAGTTGAACATCAATGGCCCCGGAGGGGAACATTTAGATATGAAAAGTACTTCCGCAGATGGAGCATGCATGGGGGCGATGATGGGCTACCAATGCTTTGCAGTGCATCCTAGTCCCGGAGTATGGAAGGTAGCGGTCGAGAGCAAGGAAGAACCAGAAGGGAATGCAGGGTTCTCTGTGCAAACCACGTTTGAAGGTGGGGTGCAAGTGGTGCCGACCCTTAGCAAGCAGCAGGTCGACCCAGGAGAGGAGATAGAGATTACCGTAACCGTACAAGACCCTTCGCCCGTCGAAGGGGCTAACGTATCGGGCTTTATGTTCGATCGTGACCCGGGCGTGACGAACCCATACACAGCGAGCCTACAACTCACAGACCGGGGTGGAGGAGTATACTCTCAGCGCCTGGCGGTGCCCCAGAAGGGTGTCTTCTCGGTCGTCATCTATGTGGACGGAACAAATACGCGGGGCCATGCCTTTGCTCGAACTGAAACGGAGCTGCTTGAGGTAGGAACAGGCAACCCGAATAGTCCGTTTGGGGAGCGTCCATACGAGACTGTAACACCTGCACCCGACTCAAGGGAACCCTAGCAGTAGCTCTCCGAACTGCGATACTTACTCTTCGGCCCCCACAGACAGCTCTTCCTCGTCCTCTTCTTCATCCCCCGTCGTAGCTTCATTTTGGGCGACATCTGCCCTGGGCGCAAAGCCTATCATGCCCGCCATCTCCACTACGCCCCGGCGCATCAGCTTGTCGGCCTCGGATAGCGTGGCGCGCAGGGGATTCTCGGGGTCCTGGTGGGCCAGCATGTCGCGCACCTGGCGCATGAGGTCGAGGGTCTTGTTGAAGGTCATCACGAGGTCGCCCTCGCTCATCTGCATCTGGTCGAGCAGGTCGGCTATGGAGGTGCCTTTGCACCAGGCGCGGGCGGCCCCGTAGAAGTAGGGGTTGTAGCCACGGGTGAGGGCCAGGTCCTGCCTGCGCTCAGCGGAGAAGATGGCGTTTTGCAGGCTGTCGAGGTCGCGGCGCAGGTTGAGCAGGTAGCGGGGCAGGAGCAGGCGGTTGAGGAAGTCTATGTCGCGGTCATAGGCGAACCAGGAGAAGACTTCCGCGAGGTCCTGCGGCTTCAGCCCGTCGAAGTAGCCACCCTCCACCATCTCGGTGATCATCAGGGTGTTAGTGTCGAAAATGTCAGCCAGCTTGCGCGCCTTGTAAGTTAGCTCGCCCTTACGCAGGTAGGCGAACTGCACCAGCACGGAGGTGAGGCCCTTGAGCGTGGTTTGCAGCCGGGTCTCTTCGTAATGCCGGCGCTCTGATAGGCGCTTCTCGGCAGAGTCGCGGTCGAGGAGTAGGCGGGCGCGGAGGCGGCGGTTGCTGCGGTGCTCCTTGCGCACGGGGCAGTGGTGGCAGACGTGCTCCCTCTCGGCTTTGGCGGACATGGCAAGCTCGGCCCGCGCTTCCTCCAGGTTGGCTTTCGCTTTGATGGAAGCCTCCTCAATGTGCTCCATCTGGGCCGCCCGGTACTCCTCGATCCAGGCTTGCAGGTCGGGGACGGCCTGTAGTCCCATGCTCGCGCTCTCCCGCAGTTGCTCCAACTCCTCGGCGGGCAGCAGTTCCTCCAGCGGCATGGTCGGCGGCACCGCAAGGGTGGCGAGTGCATAGGGCAGGTCCACCGTGACGGTGACGGTATGCAGGTAGTCTATCTGCCGGTACTCGGTGAGCGCGAAAATCTCCCCAAGCTGCACGCCCTCTTCTCCCCGGCTGACAGGCAGGAACAGGCCAATCACGGCCCCGCCCAGGCCACGTCCGAGGTAGGCAGCCCAGCCTTGCCCCTCGATGTGCACCAACGCGCCCTGCGGCAGGCTGCGGAAGGCTTTGCGTAGCTGGTCGCGTTCGGCGCGTCGCCAGGGGAGTTCGTCGCGGCGCGATTCGATGTACTTCACGTTCTGCTCGGCCTTGCGCTCGCGGCGGCGCAGTTCTTCCACCTCGCGGCCACGGTGCTCATACTCGTCTAGCAACTCCTCGCCGTTGTCGTAGCCAATGAGGCACCCGGCTGGCACCTCGGCCAGGCGTGCCTCTTCCTCCTCCAACTCCTGCTCCAGATCGCGCAGGCGGCGGCTCTGCTGGAAGTTGAGCAGCGAGGCCCTCATGACGGTGAGCACCCGCTCGCCTTTCGGCGCGTCCCACAGGTTGAGCACCGAGTTGTAGCGCATGGTGAAGGCGCTCTCCACCGGGCGCAACGGCCCCGTGGCGATGTTCAGCGCCTCGTGGAAGGTCACCCAGGGGGAATATGGCAAGACAACGTGGCCCTGCTCATCTATCCCGCGACGGCCTGCCCGGCCCGACATCTGCTGGAACTCGTTGGGGATGAGGGGGCGGCGCGACACGCCGTCGTACTTGCTCATGCCGCCGATGACCACCGTCCGTGCGGGCATGTTCACGCCCAGGGCCAGGGTGTCGGTGGCGAACACCACGCGCATGAGCGACTTGTTGAATAGCTCCTCGACAAGCTGCTTGAGGATGGGCAGCAGGCCCGCGTGGTGGAAGCCGAAGCCGCGCCGCGCCAGGTACGTGATGAACTGTACCTGCTGCAACTTGCGATCTTCGGGGGTGAGGCGCTCCATGTAGCTGGCGAGCACCTCGTTGATGCGCTGCACGGTGCGGCGGTCGCGCATCGCCTTGAGGCGGGTCATGGAGCAGATTTCAGCGGCGGCCTCGCAGTCGCGGCGAGAGAACTGGAAGTAGATGGCGGGGAGCAGGTCGGCCCGCTCTAGCTCCTCCACGATCTCGCGCGGGCCGGGTTCGCGGCGCTCTCGCTGGGTGTTGGTGTCTTCCTCCAACGTGGGGCCACGGTAGCGGCCGCCCTGCATCTTGCGCTTTAGCTCGCCACCTACGTTGAAATCCACTACCTGCTGGCCCTGGGCGTTGATGACCATGTTGAGCGTGCCGTCGAGGAAGTAGTAGAGGGAGAGGGGCACGGCGCGTTGCAGGTGGGTGACCAGGTGCACCGGCTGGTGGGTGCGGGTGATCCAGTCGGCAATCTCGGGCGCGTTGGTGACCGTGGCTGAGAGGCAGACCAGTTGCACGTACTTGGGGCACATGATGATCGACTCTTCCCAGGTGGTGCCGCGCTCCGGGTCGGCCAGGTAGTGGACCTCGTCGAAGATTATGCAGCCGACGCCCCATAGCTCGGAGGGGGTCTGGAGGAGCATGTTGCGCAGCACCTCGGTGGTCATGACGATGATAGAGCCTTCGCGGTTCTCTATCACGTCGCCGGTGAGGAGGCCCACGGCGTCACCGTACTGCTCTCGCAGGTCGCGGAACTTCTGATTGGAGAGGGCCTTGATGGGGGTGGTGTACATCACCTTGAAGCCCTGGCGCGCGGCGCGGAAGATGCCGAACTCGGCCACCACGGTCTTGCCGGTGCCGGTGGGGGCGGCCACCATGACGCTCTCCCCCGCCGCGAGGTGCGCGATAGCCTCCTCCTGGAACGGGTCGAGGGGGAAGGGGTAGCGCCCACGGAAGTCAGCTACGATCTGCTGGGCTTCGGGGGTGAGGTTGCCGGGTTGTGCTTCAGGCTGCGCGGCCTGTTTGGGTTTGCGGGGCATAGGGTGGATTTTCTAGGTGTTTGTGGAGGTATGAGCAAGAGGTGGGCCTTCAGCAATTTGTCTCTCAAGCACTTGTAAATACATACCGAACTTTGCCTTATGGCCTCTCTGCCATCGCCCTCACAAAGGCTTTATAATCAGTTCTGAACTTATGCTAGGATGGGCAACTCATGTCTATCTGCCTGCATATAGGTTCCTTTACCTGATCTAACTAGGAGGGGAGATGGAGCCATTTGTTCAAAGACGCTTCGTTGTCGGGCTCTGGGCCTGGATATTCAGCTTATTAAGATGGATATCTATATTTCAGATAATAAAGTACATCCTAATTTGGCTGATCCCGAGCACTAAGGGGAAATACCGTTATCTACTCGTCGACGTTTGGGTTCTGAGTCACTTAATGCTTGCGATCTCTGCAACTGCATTTTCCACTTCACCTGATCTGGATTGGTGGGAGGCAGCGCTGGTGCTATATAGTGCGGCTCGTGTTTTCGAGATCATCACCTACCAAATTGATTTGCTTCTGTTCGCAGACTATCGAGCCCGTTTGGCTGGTCGAAGTTCTGATCTTGCTAGCTATAGAAGAATATTACTACTGCTATTACATAACTTTGTTGAGCTAATATTCTGGTTCGCTTTCTTCTACAGGAACTTTTACTGGCTCTTTGATTCTGGTGCTCTTGACCTTAATTCCTTTTTGATCTCATTCAAATTCAGTTTCATTACAATGACGACATTTGGGAGCATGCCCATTATGCCAAGAAACGGATGGGGAGAATTGGCTACCCTGATGGAGTCGATTATAGGCTTCTATATGACGCTTCTGGTGTTGGCAAGATTTATCTCATTCTTGCCAACACCCCAGTCTCAAGAAACCCTTGAGAAGCCTTCCGAACATAGGCCAGCCTAGCAGTAGCACCCTATATGTTGTTCTCTTCTCGTCAAACAACTATGTGATCACACCATCTGCACCGGCGCAGCAAACTCATGCTCTGTACTATGCACGCGAATTCAAGCGTCGCCATTGTGTAATTGCAAACCTGCCCGAGAAAACGCGCAGTAGTAATGAGGAAGAGATGGGCCGTGCAATGAACCTATTATCCTTAGCATTGATAATCCTAGAGTGTAACATGTGCAGGTGACACAATGCTACATTGTCAGTCCCATACAGTGGTGAGATACAACATATGAGTACGGACGCTTCTGACCTGATCAAAATCGAACCAGACAAACGCGGTGGAAAGGCGACCATCCGCGGCATGCGCATTACTGTCGATGACGTACTCTCCTATCTAGCCTCCGGCATGACCCACGAAGAAATCCTGCAAGACTTCCCCTACCTCACTGAAGAGGACATACAAGCTTGCCTGAGCTATGCTGCTGACCAGGAGGCTAACGCTAGGGCTATAGACAATGACCGCTAAACCCCGCACCGACGGCCTATACCGCACCGCCCAATCCAAGGCCCTGGAAATGCACGGTGAGGAGGGCATGCCCTACTGGAACTACCTCCGCTTCTACCCCGATGGCCGAGTAATCAGCACCTCCACCACCGGCACGCCAGCGCAAATCGCCGCGTGGTTTGCCCAGGAGGTTGTGAACGACACCTACTTGCCGATGGGTGACTACCGGGCGGATGGGCATACCTTTAGCTTCACTACGCAAGCCAGGGCGGAGAACGTAGATAAAGACGGTTATGAGTACGAGACAAGGGTGGAGTACATGGTGACAATCCAGGACGACAACGCCAATCTGCTACAGGTGCAATCGTACAGCCATATCAACGGGCATAGGGGAACAGAGTTATATGAGTTCGTAAGCATGGATGACAGCTAGCGGTACGTCGGGTCCAGAATGCCAACAGCCCGGCTAGCTCAAATGGGGAGCGCGGTCGGGCTGTTGTCGCTTCAGTCAATTAGATTATGGCTTAGGGGCGTTGGGGTTCTTGTTCTTATTCTTGTCATGCCCGTTGCCGTTGTTGCCAGGGTGGTTGGGGTTGTTCTTGGGACCGCCCGCCCACGGTGGCTTGCCGGGGCCACGTATCGTCTCGCCGTTGATAGTGTACACTTCCAGGTTGGGAACGGTCGATTTTGATGGCTGGGCGGCTGGGTTGCCCTTGTTCTTGTTCTTGGCTTTCCCGAAAGCCTTGCCCTTCTCGGCTTCAACCACGCCAGTCACCGTCACCTGCCGGTTGGCGTACTTGTCGAGTGGGTAGGCGCCATTGGCGTAATACCAGGGCGGCCCGGCGGAGAGGCGATAGAGGGTCGCGCCGCTGCCGTTCTTGAGCAGGTAGCTCGTCTCGCCGCCTGCGGTTTCGACCACCAGCGTACCGGTAGTGGTGATTACGTTCTCGGCTGCCTTGGGTGGCTTGTGTGGCTTGTGTGGCTTGGGGTTGTTGGGCTTGGCCTGGGCGCTCGATGCACCCACAACCAGCAACGCCATCACCACGATGGCACCACAAACCACAGCCCATAATCTGGACCTGACTAACATGATTGCTGTCTCCCTAGACCGCCACGCCCCGGCAGAGTCTTCATAATATCATTGTCTCGTATTTACACTATTGTAGACTGGGCGGAGGCACAACTGGAATAGCCATTTCGTGCTATGGTCGTCAGTATACCGTCACCCACCCCAGCGAAACCACATCCCCCAACACCTCGCCCGCCTGGCACCCGGCCCTGAGAGGGTGCAACGTCCCATCGGCCTGGCGGTACATGCCTACTACCAGCCTGTAGCGCCCCGGTGCCAGGTCCGGGGGCAGATGCACCGCCACAGCGTCTATGACCTGGCTGCCTGGCTGCCACTGGCTTGTGGGGCGGTCCGCACCCGTGTGGGGGTTATCGGTGCCCGCCACGCGCTCCCCCATCTCGCTCACGACGTGCAGGTAGCTCGCGTAATCGTGCGCGATGGGTGCTTGCGCCTGCCAGTAGAAAGCAGCCCTCAGGATGCCGCCCCGGTTGATGCCAGTGTAACTCACGCCAGGCGACAGCGCGTAGCCCAGGAGCTTGATAGCGGCCTCGTCTCCACTAAAGGTGCAGCTTAGCTCAGCCTGCGGCCTATCCGTGTACTGCCTCGCCTCGAAGGTGTCGATGCCGCCCCGGAACTTCTGCACGTAGTTCTCTTCCAGGGCCGCCCGCCACTCTGCCGTCCACCGTCCGCTACCGTGGTGCAGCAGCACGAGCGGGAAGCGACGGTCGCGCATCGAGCGGTTCAGCACGCTATCGTCCCAAAGCCCCGCCTTCGCCAGGGGCACGAACGTAGACGGATCGTCGTATAGCACGCGCTTGCCGTTCTTCAGCAGGAGAAAGGCATCTTCCGAATAGATGTCCCCCGGCGTAGAGGCGACTAATGCCGAGAGCTTTTTCATTTCGTCTTCGCGCTCGGGGCTGGGCCAACCTCCACGGTACCACTGTCGAGGCTCCGTAAACTGTGACGCCTGCAAACCTAGCATGAGCAGCACTATTGCACCACACACCGCTGTGGCCTGCACGCCCCTGCGCCCGGCCCACAGCCAGGCGGCGGGCACCCACACGGTAGCCGTCACGATGCACAGCGGTACCAGCAAATCGAGCAGGTGGTTGTAGTTCGCCCCCTCGTACCCCATCTGCAAAACGGACGAAGCAGCCCCTGTGAGCAGATAGAGGAAGGCCAGCAAGGCGGCCTCGTATCTGACCTCCGGCCCCTCAGAGACCTTGCGCCGGGTGCGGACCAACCATGCAGCCACGCTCAGTGCTACCCCTATACCGCCCCACAAAATAAGGGGCCAGTACTCACCACTCAGACGGTCCCACTGCCGCATGAAGCGCCCGCCCGTCCAGGGGAAAGAGTGGTTGGTGACCATGTGCTCGTAGTAGCCGCCGCCGGTAAGCAGCGTGAAAAGCGCGAACGGCGCGAGCACTGCCACACCCAGCGTGAGTACAAAGCGCAAGCCGTGCCGGAAGTCGCGCACCAGGAACCACAACACGGCTGCCGCCGCCGGAGCCACAGCCGATTGCTTGGTATAAAATGCCAGCGCGAAAAATAAGACGGCCCAGTAGGCCCGCCTGCCGGTGGGGAAGGTGAGCGCCCAGGCGGGACCAGCCACACCCAACGCCAGCGCTGGCATGTCTTGCTTGAAAAGGGTAGACCAAACGATCACCGGCGAGAGCGACAGCCATAACGCCCCCGCCACCGCCCCTGCCGCCCAGAGCTTCGTTACCCGCCAGGCTATGTAACCCACCAGCAAGGCTATGGCTACGGTGGCGAGCAGCGATATACCCCGTGCGGGCGTGAAGGTAGGGCCGAGAAGCCAGGTAAAAGGCAGGTTGGCGAGGTAGAGCAGCGGAGGATAAGGGGCCGATATGAACGCTTCCGGGCCGTTCGGACGGTAGATATTCGTGCCGTGGCTCAAGAGGACGGTGGCGTTGAGGTTGATGCCTTCGTCGTAGTCGAACTGCCAGGGCCATGAGACGAGCGTCGTCGCCGTCTGGAAGAACAGGAGCAGCCGGGGCAGCAGCAGGCCGATTGCCACCAGCCCGAAGAGGCCCGGCACGAGTGACTTAGCCGAGGTCAGGGAGACGGGAGAGGTTGTTGCGCGGACTTCGCCCTCCGCGTCTGCTCGCCAGGGGGTGTGCATACACAAGAATAACGTATGAAGGCTGCTTTGGTGCTTCCACCGCCAGGCTATTTTACACAAATTGAGGCCGGGCTAGGCTTCGTTGCACGCCCACACCAGTTTCATCGGCAGGAGCAGCCCGCGCCGGTTCTCCACGCGCTCGACCCGCAAGCCCGATTCGCGGATTACCTGCTCCGTGTCCTGGTTCAAGCGGCACCCACCCACGAAGCTCGACCAGGCAGGGGCCAGCGCGTCCTGCACCCTGGCCTGCACGCGGTTACCGGCTCGAACGTGTTCGAGGAAGCGGGCAGGAGCGCCGGGCTTGAGCACTCGCCGCGCTTCGGCCAGCGCAAGTTGAGGGTCGGGGATGGTGCACAGGGCGAGGTTGCACACCAGAGCGTCGAAGGTGGCGTCCGGGAAGGGCAAGCGCATGGCGTCGGCGGCAGCCACGACCACCCCCGCACTGGCCGATTTCGCCCTGCTGCTCAATCGGGGCAGGCTGGCGGTGTCGAATTCGGTGGCGACCACCCGCGCGGCAGGCGAATAGTAGCGCAGACTCAGCCCCGTACCCGCCCCTATCTCCAGGACCAGGCCATCCAGAGAAGCTATTAGCTTGCGCCTGCGCGGTCCAATGAAGAACATCTCCGGCGGCCCCTGTAGCGCCAGGTCGTAGAGGATTGGGTTGGTGGCGGGTGAGGGAGGCATTGGTGGGACGATGGAAGATGGACGATTGTAACTCGTAACACGTAACACGTAACTCGTCACGCTAACAGCTAACAACTAACAACTAACAACTAACAACTCGTCCATCGTCCACTCACGGTTTCGTTCCGCAGGCCATGAACGCCACTAGAGCCATGTAGGGGTATTCGGAGTTCAGAAAGGCGGTATGAGCGTTCCAGAGGGCGTCGGCTTCCTGCTGCGATAGGAGGCCGGCTTCTACCTGCACCTGTAGCGTTTCCTGGTTGAATGGTCCGAGGAGGATATCTAGGCCGACGCTGTCGCTGTGGAAGATTATCAACTCCAGGTCCAGGTCCTGGAAGCCCGCGGCGGACATGATGCGCCAGAGCTTGCGGCCGACCAGGCGGTCGCCACCTTTGGAGCGATGCTCTTCCTTGTCGCGCTCTGAAATGGCCTCCACTTCCGGTGGATCGGGCGGGTCGTAGATATGGTTCAAGTCGTCGTCTACGTCAAGAATTACCAGCTTGCCCCCAGGCTTGAGCAGGCGCAGAATCTCCCTGGCCGCACCTACACGGTCGGGCAGGTGCTGAAAGACGAGGCGGGCGTAGGCGAAATCGAAGGTGTTGTCCGGCAGCCCCGACTCCATAATGGAAGCCTGCACGAAGTCCACCCGCTCCGCCTTGTCACCCAGGTAGCCCTTTGCGCGTTCAAGCAACACCGGGTCCAGGTCGAGGCAGGTGACGCGGCTCGAGGGGAGCATGTCCAGCAGTTGCTCGGTGATGAAGCCAGGCCCGCTGCCCACCTCCAATACCGACATGCCGTCGCGAAGGCCGAACCACTTGAGGTTGCGCGACTCCTTCGGCCAACCCATGATGGCCTGGGCTTTAAGCCTCTGTAACTCAATCTCCAGGTCGCCCAGGTTGGTGCTTGCGTCATAGGGCAACGCTTCAGTCTCGGCCATCATGTCTACTCCTGAGCAGGGGATGTAGAGCAGGGACGCGGTAACCTTTGGGGGCCGTCCGGGCTCATGGGTGCTCTAGCTGAGTATACAGCAGAACCCCGAGACCTGGTTCAGCTACCTGCCATTCGGGTACTTCTGGTTGTATCTCAGCGTGCCTAGCTGGGTAAGCAACACGTCGTACGGGCGGGGATTCTCAGGGTGCGCCTCAAATACGGCACGCTCGAAGTACTGCACCGTGTATGTCTTGCCGTCTATGTCCGACTTCTCCTGGAACGGCTCGCTGATGGGAAAGCCCTGCTGAGCGAGGCCGCCGTTCTGCTGCCAGTACTCAAGGAACCTGCCCGATACAGTCTTGCCGGTCTCCGGGAAGGTGCGGGAGGTCTCCACGGTGGTGGCCTGGCCGGACGGCTCCACCTTGAAAAAGCCCTTCATGGCCGAAGCGTGGTCCTGGAAGTGGCAGTGGTACATCCACATGCCGGGGCCGACCCCCTCACCCGCGACGACCATGAAGCCGAAGCTATCACCAGGGGCCAGGATGTGGTTGTCCTCGCGCCCGCTGCTGGCGTTGGCGGGATTGGCCGGGTTGCCGTCGGTGGGCCTGCTGGGAGTGACCCAGCGGTGGGCGTGCAGGTGGAACGTGTGCACGCGGTTGCCATGCGAGATCACCAGGAACTCCACAAGCTCACCCTGGCGGGCCGTGGGTGTGGGGGTGTCGGGGAAGATGCGGCCGTTGAGCGTCTTGTCATGCCCCACGATCACGAAAGTCTTGGCGGGGCGCACTTCCCCGGCCTTCCTGACGATGAGGCCGCCGTAGAGACCCGCCAGGATGCCGCTGGAGCCTTCGTCGTCGCCCATCACGTGGTCGTGGTAGTGCCAGTAGCCGGCGGTACCGGCAGCCGCTCGCCACTGGTAGGTGCGGGTGGCACCGGGTTTCACGAACGAGCCGGAATGGCGGGTGCCGTCGCTGTCCTGGTTGTAGTGCACGCCGTGTACGTGCAGGCTGACGTCCGCGTTCAGTTCGTTCTTCACGTTGATGTTCAGCGTCTCCCCTTCGGTCATTTCGATAGTGGGGCGCACGCCGTTGTTGCCGAAATCGGGGGCCACGAAAGCCATGCTGCCATCCGGCAGCTTGCGAGCGATAAGGTTGAGGCTGCCCTTGGGGTGTATCACCTGGTCGGGGAAGCTGGTCTGCGCGGCGACGGGGCCGGTCCCGGCGAACAGAAACGCGGGTATAAGCCCTACCACCACGGCGAGGGGCAGGACGATGCGGACGAAGCGCCCCGGCACCGGCAGGCGGTCGAGCGTCCCGTCAGGCACCCGGTCCAGGGCCTCCAGCACGAGGTCCACCACATAGCCGTATGCGCCCGCGATAGCCATGACCACAAGCACGTGCTGTAGCAGCCCGGCGGTGGAGATGCCGCTACCATCGTGCGCGGCGTGCGTATCGCCGGGGAAGAGGCCACGCAGCAGCGTGCCACCACCCAGGGCTGCGGCATACAGGGCCGCCAGGCCGATCCGGTTGTTCTGCCCGCCCCGGCGCGCCAGGAGCACGGCCAGGCACACAAACGGCAGGGACAGTGCGCTGTCGCGCAGCCAGGTCATGCCGCCGTAGTCCGCATGGCTGTGGTCCATGCCCGCCAGCACGGTCAGGTGCAGCCACTGGATTAGGGCCACACCGCCGAACGCCAGGAGCAAGATGCGGGCAAGCGTATTCTGGTTTAGAGCTGAGGTAGCGGGGGCCGGTGCGTTCACGGGACTTACCTTTCTGGGTTTATACATAGGGGTAGGAGGCCGTGCTCTATAGAGAAAGCACAGCCCCCGACATACCAACTTCTAACTTGTTAGCCTATTCTACCAGATTTTCGCATGCGAAGAGCGGTACCGCTAGCAGCCAGCGCCAGCCCCAGGGCCAGCAAGCCATACAGCCAGCCTTCCGCGTCGCCGCTACCGGTGCGAGGCATGCCGACCATGCCCCCGCCACCAGCGCCAACCGTCACAAAGCCGGCCATGCCTTGCGTGTAGTGGATGGAGCAGATGTACTCGTACCGCCCCGGCTGGGTGAAGGTAAGCGAGTACTTTTCGGTCAGCGGGAAGGGTCCCCCTTCGGCCTGGGCCGCAGTACCGGGAGGCGTCAAGATACCGGAGTTGTAGAAGCCGCTGCCGGTGTGAGCCGGTTGGCCGGTCGGCAGGAAGTTGATCAGGTTGATCAACACCTGCGGCTGGCCGTCAGGTCCCGGTACCACGTCCACTAACGTCGGCTCCTCCCCGAACATGACGTTGTGGAACCCACCCACGAGATCGGTCCACTCAATCGTGTCGCCCACGTTGAGATTTGTTTCCTCAGGCACGAAGCGCACGTAGGACAGTGGGAACGCGGGGTCCTGGCTGCCGTAGCCGGCGAGCACATGGTACGTGTTGGTGCCACCCGCGTTGTGGGGCGACATAACCTTGCTGCGTGCCTCGGCTTCAAGCTCGAGCGCCTTGGCTTCCTCGGCCTCCATCAGTGCGGCCACGTCCGCGTCGTACTGCGCCTGCGTCTTGGGCAGGGCGCTGCCGGGGGCTTGCACGACCACGTTCTGCACCATGCCCTGGACCTTACCTGTAGGGTCTACACCTGCGTGCAGAGTACATATGGCAAGGTAAGTACCGGCTTTCGGGAAGGACAGCGTGTAGTTCTTGGGGCCGGGGATATCGGCGGCAACCACACCCGAGTTTACGAACTGCGAGCCGTCGTAGGTATTGCCGCCCTGTCGGTTCCAGAACTTGGGATTGCCAGGGATCTGCGGGGGCGGGCCACCGGCACCAGGGCCACCAGGGCCGCCTGGAGGGCCGCCCGGTGGGGGTCCACCTGCCTCGCCACCCGGAGCACCTGGCGGCGGGCCTGCCACCTGCTCGGGGAACGGATCGGGGCCAAGGAAGACCACGTTATGGGGTTCAAGGCCTGCGTTGAAGTTCCAGGTGATCGAATCGCCCTGGTTGACGGTGATGGTCTCCGGGAAGAAGCGTATCGACTGCCAGGAGGCGGGCCGGCCTTGCTCCGTCTCTATGGCGTTGCCGACCAATACCTTCCAATTCGTACCGCCTGCGGGCTGGCTCGGCTGAGAGGCCGCGGCGGGACCCGCGCCCACCGTAAGGGCCAGCAGCGAGGCTACGAGCACCGAAGAGTTTATTGCTCTCAAATTTCTGGACATGACTTCCAATCCTCCACGAGATAACCAGGTACTTGTGTTGCATTTTGCACGTGCATTCTCAAGTTGTTCGAGTATAACGCCCTTTGTAGAGCGGAGAATCACCACCTCCTCGGCTAACGTCCCGCGCTCCCCATCATTGTGCCACCGGGTGCTATTCACCGACCAGACCACAAGCTGCTCACTTTATGCTCAGTATGTGCGGGCACAGGTCGGGCGTTCCGGCGCGATAAGAAGTGGTCACGTAGGACGTGACTTGCGAGCGCGAACATGAACTACTGGCATTGCGTATATCAGGCAGCAGTAGCGACACAGAGTGTAGCGCGATGGGAAGAATATGTCAATAGATTCTCATCATTTTTGCATAGCATCCCTACCACACCCCCTAAATCGTTCCGCCACCTATATCTAACCACAGAAAGGCCGGTTTGGGGTCGCACAAAAACTCGCACAAGAAGCGACACACATCTATGCCTGGCAATAGCTGTATAGGCATTTGGGCTGTTATGGGTTGCTATGGATGAAGTTGACCTAAAACGATGTACGTGAGGGTTATATGAGGCTCACATTACTAGCACAAAAAAGGGAGTAGCTGATATTCGGTTCAGCTACTCCCTGGCGACTATTGGCACCCCTATGGCAATCTATTCGTCGTCTGTAGGGGCTTCAATCCTGATATCCGCGTTGTAGTCGTAGAATAGATACGTATCCACGTTATAAACGTGCGTGATGCCTTTCTGCCCGCGCGAGCTGCTGTGTGACTTCTGTTCTATCTTCCGCAAAAGCCCATCGCCGGTCGAAACCCAGACCTTGTCTGCTTGCATGGCACCTTTCCTGTCATGTACGAACTCGTAGACCTCGGTCATTCGGCCGTCCACTAGTTCTGTGCCGGATAGCGTGAACAAGTGTGCACGGTCCCAGAAAGTATAGGCCGCCCCGAAAAGGTCCAGTGGAGAGCCGGGAGCCGCCGACTTTTTCCAGCGATAGCTCTCATCTTCTTGTTTCTCCCAGCGGTACTCTACGTCCTCCAGGAAGATTGCCTCGCTAACGGGTCCGCTTCCCGGCAGGAACACATCACTCACCATTACCAGGTGCATCTTTCGCGGAAGTACAACCTCAGCCGTGGCTGTAATAAGGTGCGTAATGTCTGGGTGTGAAGCATTCTTGATGATTTGGCGTTGCTCGTGCGAGATTCGGAAGGAAGTGGAAGCAAGCTGCGCGCGCACGGCGTCCTGTATGGGATAGTACTCAATAACCTGGCCGGTATCGTACTCCTCCGCTGACTCGTCCTCCGCATCGTATGCGAGTGGCGTTGCAGATGGTTCAGCGGCTGGCTGCGACGGGGTTACCACCACGACCAGACCTGGAGTCGCCGTGCTTGGAAGGGCAGTTGGAGCCATATTCGATGCAGGCGCACCACAACCGGAAGCCAGCAGTAGCAAAAGTAGACCTGCTGATATAGACAGCAGGCCGGACTGGATAGTGAAACCATTTAGACCAAGAGTGAAGTTGCGGAACGTAGTCATGACGCATAACCTTGCTGGTAAATAGGATAACTGGCGGAGGTGAGCCGCTTGCATGGTTATGATAGGGCGCGCAATTCGACAGGGCAAGAACTGAAAGTCCCGAATGGCTCAACCAGATGGTACTAAACGATATGCCTCCTCTCGTTAGCGAGAAAGGTCGAAGACTCATTTGGAGCGCGCTAGCAGGAGTTCAAGTGAGCAGAAAGTAGGCGACTTTCGAGTGGGAGAGCGGATAACCACGCGGGGCAGAATACAAATGCCAACATTCTGTATAGATAAAGGAGGTCTCTGGTCGCCAGCAATACTCGGGCATCTAAGAAGACGACAGGAGGGATGCTTATAGGCATCCCTCCTGTCGTGACATGTTCTACAAAGCAGGTGCGTGCTTCTAAGGTACTTGGCAGCCAGGGAAGAAGGCATTGGCGGCAATCTTCGCCATCTGCCCGCGTGTGGTGTTGTCGTTGTAGCGGAAGCATGGGGCACCTGTGGGGCACCTTGAGGCGTCGTTGTAGCCTGAGAGGACTTCCCACGCGACGAGACGCTCTATGTACACCCAGAAGGGGCTGTCAGTGGGTACGTCGGTAAACGTCTGCTGGTCCGGCGGTATCTCGTCTTCAAAGCCTGCTGCTGTAGCCACGATCTTGGAGATCTGGCCCCTGGTAGCAGGATTGTTCGGGCGGAAGTACGACCTGTTCTGCCCGTCGCATGGCTCACCCGCACCGCCACAGGAGTAGCCTGATATTGCCCCGGTCTCGGCCAGCCTTTCCACGAATTCGTAGAAGGGGCTGCCTGGCGGTACGTCGGCGAACTGCTGTTGGCCCTGGGGTAACTCCCCGCTCAGACCTGCCGAGTTGGCGATGATCTTGGATAACTGACCGCGAGTAACATTGGCGCCAGGACGGTAGTAAGGATCGTTTTCGGCGTTACACGCCTCACCGGCCCCACCGCACGGGTAGCCGCTCACGATGCCTCTGCAAGTCAGGAAGCGTATGAAGGTGTAGAAGGTAGAACCTTCACCGGACGACGGTACGTCCGCGAACTTGAGCGTGCAAGCCTCGCCGGGGGTGATGTTGAAGTTGCCGCCCTCTAATGCTCCCGCGCCCGACACCAGTTGTCCGTAGACGTAGACGAGATCTAGGCAGGCGTAATCGCGGTAATCAGTCCAGGTGACCAGGTACTTATTGCTCGTGCTGTTGTAGGCCACTTCAGGAACAAGTTGCTCTCCTGGAGCGATAGAGATGGGGAAGTTACCCCCAAGCAGAGTGCCCGTAGCTGACACCCGCTGCGCGTAGATGCCAGGGGTATCGTTGTAGTAACCGTGCCAGACGACCAGGTACTCGTTGCCTGTGCTGTTGTATGCCACGTCGGGAGAGTACTGGCTGACTTCATGTATGGTGATGGGGATCTCGCCGCCTAGCAATGTCCCAGTGCTTGATACCCGCTGACCGTAAATGTTGCTGTCGTATACCGCCCCGGCATCCCAAACGACTAGGAATTCGTTGTTGGTGCTGTTATAGGCCACCTCCGGGCCGAAAGACAGAAATGTATTCGCATTATCTTCCCCTGAGATAGGGAACTGCCCCCCGAGCAAGGCCCCGGCAGCCGACACCCTACGCCCGTAGATGCAGAGGCATTCACTGGCCCCGGCCCCGGCAGTAGCCCAGACCACCAGGTATTCGTTGTTGGTGCTGTTATAGGCCACTGCGGGAGTTTCCCGGTACTCTACTACAATTGTGGAGATGAGGATCTCCCCTCCAAGCAATGCCCCAGCACCCGACACCCTTTGCCCGTAGATGTCGTTGCCACCGATGGACTTCCTGAGGCGGAGATCGTGCCAGACCACGAGGTACTCGTTGTTGGTGCTGTTGTACGCCACCGCGGGGGAACGCTGCTCGTCTAGCTGGGTCGAGATCGGGAACTCCCCTCCGAGCAATGCCCCGGTGCCTGATACCCGCTGGCCGTAGATATTGTTGTTGGAGTTCTCGCCATCGTTGGCGCGCTCGTCCACCCAAACCACCAGGTACTCGTCGTTGTTGCAATTGTATGCCATTGCGGCGGAATGCTGGTTGCTCGCGGCTGTAGAGATGGGGAAGGGGCTGCCAAGCAGAGTTCCATCAACAGTCACCCACTGCCCATGGATGTCATAGCCCGTGGTTGAGGAACTGCCGTCCGAGTCGTGCAATACCAGGTACTTGTCGTCGGTGCTGGCGCATGCCCCCTGCGCGCCGCCGGGACTCTCTTCCGCAGGAGACTTGGCAGACACGGGGCCACTGCCGGGAATTGTCGCGAACTGCGCCGCAAGATGAGGAGAGGACTGGGAGCCGGAATGCAACTGAGCCGAGGACTGGGGCTGAGTTGCCCCCGCTCTGGCCGCTGATATTGAAGCTAACAACATCAGTCCTGCTGCGACGATAGCCAGTAACACAGACAGCAACTGGGGATGCTTATCTTTCTGATGTCGCTTTGTGGCAAAGTAATTTAGCTCAGTCGTGGTTCTCACGTGGTTGCTCCTTCCTGTCCGGGGGTGTCGTCTTTGTTGAGCGTAGGAGACATCATTTTGTTTAGCAAGCCCAGAAGGGTGGGCCAGTCGTTGAAGTTGCTGCCCTGACCGCTTAGGACGTGCATCACCCGGCCGTGGAGTTGGCTCGTTCTACTCGCCGGCGCAGCCTGTTCTTCCGTTCCGGCAGGGCCATCGGTCCACAGCCTCACCAGGAAAACCTGCGAGGTATCGGAGTCTTTGCCTGGATCGGCTTCCATGCGTACCTCCATAAGCGATGTGCGTTGCCCGTGCGCGCTGAGGGCCATCAACGCACACGGGCCCGCAGTTTCATTCTAATGGTATTCGGGCTATAATGGGCGCTACAGAAACCGTACAAGAACCGTACAGAAGCAGGTGTCATGGACCCCACGAGCCAGTTCGGCCTATGGCTAAGGGAGAAACGCAGGGCGCTCGATCTCACGCAGCTTGAGCTTGCGGAGAAGGTCGGCTGCTCCGATTCGGCTATCCGCCTGATCGAAGCGGGCCAGCGCAGGCCCTCCCGCCAGGTAGCCGCATTGCTGGCCGAGCACCTGGGCATCTCCCTTCACGAGCGCGAAAGGTTCTTGAGTTGGGCGCGCGACTCACACGGCTCCAACGGGCATAGTGCCAGACCAACTCCACAAGCAGAGGGGCCGGGCGACGTGCCTACCAACCTCAAGGAGGAGCCGACTCGCTTTCTTGGCCGCGCAGAGGAGATAGCCGGGATCGAGCGGCTTCTGCTGCACGGTAGCATGCGGCTGCTCACCCTCACAGGGCCTCCCGGTGTCGGCAAGACCCGGCTGGCCCTGGCGGTAGCATCTAAGGTACTCCATAGCCACACAGCAGTAGGTGTGGAGCGGGCTCCATCTGCGCCAGATGCGCCTGCCAGAGACTTCAGGGACGGGGTGTTTTTCGTCGGTCTGGCCGCGATAAGCGATCCCGACCTCGTGGCGGCCGGCATAGCGCACGGCCTCGGCCTCCGCGAGTCCACCAGCACGCCATTCGAGCTGCTGAAGGGGCACCTTTGGGGCAAGCGGTTGCTCCTGGTGCTCGACAACTTCGAGCACGTGTTAGAGGCGGCCGCGCTCATCTCCAGCTTGATGCCGGAATGCCCCGGCGTCTGCTGGCTCGTCACCAGCCGCGAGCCGCTCCACGTGCGCGGCGAGCAGCAGTTCGAGGTGTCCTCTCTGCCGTGGCCCGCCGGGGCAACTCTGCCCGTCGAGGAGATGCTGCAATACCCCGCCATGTCGCTCTTCGTGGAACGGGCGCGGGCGGTGGACGCAAGCTTCCGGCTCTCGGAAGAAAACGCCCCGGCTGTAGCTGCCCTGTGCGAAGCCGCTGACGGGCTGCCGCTGGCGATTGAGCTGGTGGCGGCACGCGTCAAGCTGCTGCCCCCAGCGGCGCTGGCGCAGAGGTTCAGGCCCGGGCACCCCGGCGCGTCGCTGCCCTTGCTCTCCGGTGGGCACAGGGACTTACCGGAGCGGCATCGCACTTTGCGCGGGGCTATCGGCTGGAGCTACGACCTGCTGAACAACGACGAGCGCGTGCTCTTTGCCAGGCTGGGGGTGTTCGCGGGTGGCTACACGCTCGCCTCGGTGGAGGCGGTGTGCAACGCCAGGGGCGACCTGGACACTCCCGTGCTGGATGGGTTGGCCTCGCTGCTCGACAAGAGCCTCGTCAAGCGGGAGGAAACGGGAGTAGACGAGCCTCGCTATTCAATGCTCGCCACGATACGCGAGTACGCGGCAGAGCGGCTGGAGGAGAGCGACGAGGCCGAAAGGGTCAGAGGCTGGTACCTCGAATATTACCTTGCGCTGGCCCAGGCAGCCCGGCCCCACCTGTTAGGTGCCGACCAGAGAACGTGGCTGGCGAAGTTGGACGCCGAACAGGCCAACGTGCGGTCGGCGCTACGCTGGGCGATAGATGAGGGCAGGACCGAGGTAGCCGCTCGTATAGCAGTGGCGCTTCTTGCCTACTGGTACGTGCGAGGCAACATCAGCGAGGGGCGCGCCTGGCTGGAGGAGGTGGCCGGACGCGACGAAATGCACTCGCTCCCTGTGAGCTTGCGGGCCGAGGTGACCAGCGCCGCGGGCACCCTGGCGAGCGCCCAATGCGACCTTGAGCCGGCGATACGGCTGCTGGACGCGAGTCTCGCGCTCGCCAGGCAGGCGCAGGACAAAAGGGTAACGTCGGACACCCTGCGCAACCTCGGCACGGCGGAGATATTGCGGGGCGACTATGCGCGGGCGGAGAGCCTGCTCAGGGAAGTGTTGAGCCTGTCGAAGGAGATAGGGGAGCAACGGCGGATGGCGGTAGCCCTGCACAACCTGGCGTGGGTGGCGTTCTTTACGAGCGACTACGGGCAAGCGCAATCTCTTGAAGCTGAAGCGGTACCTCTCTTCCAGGAAGTGGGAGACAAGTGGCACGCGGAGTTGGCTCGCGCCCTGTGGGGTCTGGCCCTGTGCAGGGACGACCAGCCGGACCAGGCCGAAATCATGGCGGGCCAGGTTATAACCGCCTTGCAGGGCCTCGAGGGCAACAACCTCGCGTTGGGGCTTGCCACTACCTGCATGGCCGAAGTAGCCAGGCAAGGCGGCGACAACCCGATGGCCGTGCAGTTGTACCGCAAGTCGCTGAGGGAAGAGGGCGACACGGGCAGTTTCGCCCCTAGGGTCTTGAACCTGTTGGGCCTGGGTTCGCTGGCGGCAATAGAAGGTGATACAGAGCGGGCGACGGTCCTGTTCGGCGCGCTCGATGGGCTGGCGGCAAGGCTGAAGGCGCGGGTTATTGCCCCCTCCGCCACAGTGGAATACGAACGGGGCCTGGCCGCCACCAGGGCTGCCTTAGACTCGGCACAATGGGCGGCGGCATGGGCGAAGGGCAGGGCTATGTCGCTGGACGAAGCCGTGGCTTTCGCGCTAGACGAGCGCGGGCCTAATCCGTAAACTCCTGCACGAACATCTTGCCATATAACCCGCCGTCCAGCACCCCGATTCCCACCTTGCGGAAGCCGTCCTTGAGTATGTTGGCGCGGTGGCCGGGGGAGTTCATCAGGCCGTTGTGGGCGATGTCGAGCGTGGGGGCCAGGGCCAGGTTCTCGCCCGCCAGGCGATACTGGATGTTGGCCGCGTCCATGCGCTGGAAAGGGTCGGTGCCCTCCGGCGTGTCGTGGGCGAAATAGCCCCGCTTGAACATATCGTCGGCGTGGGCGCGGGCCACCAGCACCAGTTCGGGGTCCATCACCAGCGGCTCCAGGCCGTGCGCGGCGCGTTCGCGGTTCACCAGCGCCAGCATAGCCTCCTCGGTTGAGGGGTCCGCCGTGGCATCGTTCACGGTGAAGTTGAGTTCTACGCCTTCGTCTTCGCTACCGCCGTTCTCTCCCCCCTGCCCTGGCGTGCCTTCGCCCGGATTGCTGGGGGGCCGCACCGTGATGAAACCGAGCGCCTCGCGGGCGGCGGGGCCGAATATGCCCTCCAGAGGCCGCTCGATGGTCAGGGTCGTATCCACCAGCCTGCCCGCTATTGGCGAGTTGAGGATGTCGTTGCGGATGCCGGTGCCAAGCGGTATCAGCGCCAGCATGGTGAGGAACACCGCCGCGGCCACCAACCCCTGCGCCGCACCGGGCAGCACCGCCAGGCCCCGGCTCGTGGCCGAGTAGTTCAGCCGGAAGAAGAGGCGGCGCACCAGCAGGGTCTCCACCAGGCCAAACAGGGCCTCCACCAGCACCCACAAGCCCACGAAGGCCAGCGGCACCGTCCATACGGGGTTCCAGTGGAAGGCGCTCGTGAGCCAGGCGGCTATGGCGCGGTAGAAGGTAAACGATATCAGCAGGGACAGCACGAACCCGACGAGCGACAGGAGCACCGCCAGGAACCCGCGACGGGTCGCCGCCCACGCCGACATGCCGACGCTCGCTATCACCAGCAGGTCGGGCCAGGAAAAGCCGCTCATGACTCTTTCACCTCAAAATCTGTGACTACCTGCACCGCACACGTCTCCCTGAAAGCACCCGCGAAACGTACGTGGTCGGGGTGGGTGGCGTATTCGGCCAGGCCCTGCATGTTGTCGAAGTACATCACGAAGCAGTGGGAGAACGATTGGTTGCGCCCGCCGACCACCAGTCCCCATTCCAGGTGCCGCAACGAAGGTACGAGTCCCGGCAGCCGCTCAAGCTCCGCTTCGATACGGGCACGCTCTTCGGCGGGCACGTCGTCCTTGTAGCTCCACTGCAATATGTGCTGAATACCGTAAGTCTTCCTCTCCATTTTCACTCCGTCATTCCGCGAACGGCGGCCATGTTATCTCCTCATTGTGTATACGCAACAGCGCTTAGTATAGCATCAAACGGGCCGCACATCAGGAGGCTAGCGGCCCCTCAGCGGGCGGCACACCCCGCCATCGCAGTGTCGTAGCGTGGCACCCAAATTGCAGATATGTTTGGCTTACGGCCAGTGCGCTTAGGAAGCAACGATTTGCTTGCTGCCATCTGCTGCTTACCTACAGGCTTACACAGTCCCAGCTATGTCCCGAGTCAAAGGCAGTTTTCTAGGGAACGGACTTGCTCGCCTGGGCCTGGTTACAAGGACGTAATTCATCGTTGACCATGCAAGGAGGGGGAATGATGGCAGAGAGATTCAATAGACTTGGTAAGGGACGGTGGCTATTGCTGCCGGGGCTTATGCTCCTGGTGGTAGTTGTGGCGAGCATTTTTGCCGCCCGGCCCGGTCTCGCGGCAAACCCCACGTCGGGAAGTATAGGCCCCTCGGGTCCAACTCTCAATTGGGTCGGCACAGGGACTGGCCCGGCCTCCGAAAGCGAAGATACATGCGTGGAAGGCGTGAACTGCGATACGTTCACCCTGAACGTCACAGGCAATCCTGCTGACTGGATAGGCAAGCAGGTACGCGTGTCGATCAACTGGGCTGACAGCGCCACGACCGACTACGACATGTACATCCACAAGGGCAACAACGACGGGCCAATTGTGGCTCAATCGGGGTTGGGCGGCACAACAACAGAATCGGCCACGCTACACCCATACCTGGCGAGCACAGGCACGGGTACCTTTACGGTGCACGTCGTGTACTTCGCGGCCACTGCCGCGGACCAGTACTCAGGCATAGCCGAGGTACAGCCGGTGCCGGTAGTGCCTACCCCCATTGGTGAGGGCGCGGGAGCCGCGTTCTACGACAACTTCCTCGGCCCCAAAGCGGACGGCACGCTAGAAGCCGCCGAGCCGACATTAGGCGTGAATTGGAAGACGGGCAATGTGATGTACCTTGCCTATTTGCACGCCCTCCGGTGGACGTTCAGCGACTGCACAGTACCGGCCACATCTATATACACCGATACCGTGGACAACCAGATCACCAGCGATATCGAATCGCTCGACCCCTTGATTACGCACGACCCTGTGCTGGGCCGCACCTTTGTGTCGCAACTCAGGGGTAGTGGTAGCGCAATCGACATCACCGACGATGATGGTGAGACCTACATACCCAGCAGTGGGGCCACGGGCAACCAGGGAGTAGACCACCAATCCCTGGCGAGCGGCCCCTACAGGCCGGGTTCCGAAGACCTAGCTCTTACGGACTATCCACACGCCGTGTACTACTGCGCCCAGAGTGTGGTTGCAGCCTTCTGCTCGCGCAGTGACGACGGTGGCTTGACCTTCGGCACCCATGTGCCGATCTACACCCTGGCGGACTGCGGCCTGGGTGGACTGCACGGCCACGTGAAAGTAGCCCCTGACGGCACCGTGTACGTACCCAAGCCCTCCTGCGGCTTTGAGTCACAGGCCGTAGCGGTGTCCGTTGATAACGGTATGTCCTGGCAAGTCCGCACGGTCCCCATCACCGCCGACCCCTTCAGCGACCCATCTATAGAGATCGGGGCGGACGGTACCGTTTACTTCGGCTCCATCGACAATGACGGCAACCCGATGGCGTCAGCCTCCACAGACCGCGGCCAGACCTGGTCGACTCCTGTCAACGTGGGAGCGCAGCACGGCATCAAGAACTCCGTGTTCCCGGCTGTGACGGCCGGTGACGGCGATAGGGCGGCCTTCGCTTACATCGGCACCACGACCGAGGGCAACTACGCGGCTGAAGAGTTTACCGGCGAGTGGCACCTGTATGTGGCCCACACTTACGACAGGGGCGCTACCTGGGTGACCACGGACGCCACACCTCTCGACCCCGTGCAGCGGCGCAACATCTGCGGCAGTGGCGATTGCCGTAACCTGCTCGACTTCTTCGATGCGGTGGTAGATAAAGAGGGACGCGTGGTCATCGCGTACGCCGACGGCTGCGTTGGGCCTTGTGTGAGCAACCCCCTTCCCGCGGACGATTCGCCAGGTTTCAGGGTGAGGGAAGTGGCTATCGCCCGGCAGTCGGGCGGCAAGCGGCTCTTCGCGAAGTACGACCCCGCCGACCCCAGCAAGCCCGATCCGGCTAAGGCGTGCAACGCGGAAGGCACCCCAATACCAGTGCCTTCCATCACACCTACCGTCTGCCCGGTGCAGTTCCAGGACGTGCCCCAGAGCAACGACGTAAGCTCGTTCTACCCCTACATCCGCTGCCTCGCTTGCAAGCAGATCATGGGCGGCTACCCTTGCGGCGGTCCGGGTGAGCCTTGCGGGGCTACGGGGAACCCGTACTTCAGGCCCGGTAACAACATCACCAGGGGACAGCTTGCCAAGATCGTCGCCAACTCGGCCGCCTTCAACGACCAGCCCGCCGGGCAGACGTTCCAGGACATCCCGCCCTCGGAGCCGTTCTACCCGTTCATCGAGCGGTTGGCTATCAGGCACGACATCGGCGGTTACCCCTGCGGCGGCCCCGGCGAGCCTTGCCAGGAGGGCAACAGGCCGTACTTCCGGTCTGCCGCACAAGCTACACGAGGCCAGATCTCCAAGATCGTGGCTAACGCGGCCAACATCAACGACGAGGTATCTGGGCAGACCTACGCCGACGTGGAGCCTAGCGAGAACGAAAGCTCGTACTACCTGTTCGTGGAGAGGTTGAGCCAGCGAGGAGTGATGGGAGGTTACCCGTGCGGCCAGAGGCCAAACGAGCCTTGCGACGACCAGAACCGCCCGTACTTCAGGCCCAACGAGAACGCCACGCGGGCGCAGACCTCCAAGATAGTGTCCAATACCTTCTACCCTGACTGCCAAACGCCTGCCAGGGCGAAGAAGTAGGCTTCGGTAACAGATGAAAGCGCAAAGGCGCAAAGAGCGCAAAGGACACGGGTCCTTAAGGTAGTGTTCTAAGCGAAAGGACCAGGGTACTGCACTATGTACCCTGGTCCTCTTTGTACTTTCTAAACCTTTATCTTCTTAGCGTTACCTTTACGCTCTTTGCGCCTTTGCGGTTTCGTCTCTTTTCAGGTCATTGTTGTAACCCTTCGCGTAGTGTAATGGGAGAAATTGTACCGTGCGCACCTGGAGCACACTGGAGACATCACAGCTCCGGCGTATGGCTTCAGGCGGCACGGCTGGACCCGGAATTGTACCCGCCGCGTGAGGACTACGATGCAAGCCAACGCCGAACTAATGAACAATGTGATAGACCTGATGCAGGCGGGCAAGTGCCCTCATCGGCCGCTGACTGCTTCGCTATCCCAACTCAGTCTCACTGAGTTGCGGCAGGTTGAGATGGCCGGCTACTTGATAGGGGCCGCTCCCGGTGCGGGCACCCCGGACCGCGCCTTCATCTCACGGCTCAGGCAGCAGGTACTAGACGAGTGTAGTAAACTAGAACGTGGTTAGAGGGTAAATTCGAAGCGCAATCCATTCCATCATCACAGCGTACACCCAGGAGGAAAGTTTACAAATGGACCTTGTGGCATATTGGGCGAGAATCAAGACGGTTGGCCTCGCCGCCCTGGTGGCCGGGGCGCTCACACTGACGCTGGCCGCCTGCGGAGGCGAGACTAACACCGGCGGCACTGGCAACACAGGCGGCAATCCCACCGCTACGACTGCTCCAGCAGGTGGTGAGACTCCCACGACGGGGGACACCGGCGGCAAGGAGACCAACCGCGTGGACGTGGGCCTTGACGAATGGCTTATAGACCCGAAGGCGTTACAAGTACCGGCCGGCAACACGACCTTCGTCGCGAAGAATGTTGGCGAGTTCTCCCACAACTTCGTGGTGCAGAAAGACGGCAAGGACATCGGCGGCACCCCGGCATTCACTCCCGCCGAAAGCCCCAAGGAAGTCACACTCGACTTGCAGCCGGGCACCTACACCACCATCTGCACGGTGCCGGGACACGCCCAGCAAGGCATGGTGGGCACCCTCACAGTCGGCCCGTAAGCTAAACAGCCCCACACCCAAACAAGAACACCTGTCGCTAATAGCTGCGACAGGTGTTCCTTTGTACTCGCAAATCCAAAATACGAAACCTAAAATCCAAAATCACCCCGGCGGCCAGGTCAATTTGCGCCCGCCTAGCACGTGAACGTGGACGTGGTCCACCGTCTGCCCCGCCTCCGTGCCAGTGTTAATCACTATACGGTACCCGGTCTGCTGCACACCCATTCGGTCGGCAATATCATTGGCCGCCAGCAACAAGCGCCCTAGTATCTGCGTGTGTGAAGCGTCCACCTCCCACAGCGCGGTGAGATGCTCGCGGGGCATAACCAGTACGTGAACGGGGGCCTGCGGGTGGATGTCCTTGAAGCCGAGCACTGCCTCGTCCTCGTACACGATGTCAGCCCGCAACTGCCCCTTAGCCAGCCTGCAAAAGACGCAGGTATCTATCACCTGGTCGCTCATAGTGCCTCCGTTTCAAGCTTGTTGGGCGAAGAACAATTAGCTTTATTCGCCCCGCGTCGTCTGTATTACGTCGTCCTGTGCTTGGTCAAAAGGACAACTCAATCGTCCTTCTTGCCGTCTTTCTTTTTCTTCTCGTCCTTATCGTCGTCCTTCTCCTTTTCTTTATCGTCGTCCTTGTCTTTCTTGTCCTGTGGCTCAGGTTGGGCGGCAGGTTCCTGCTGGGGTGGATTGAGCTGCACGGCGGCAGGCTGCTGCGGCACGGGCGTAGGCTCCGGCCCCAGGCTCAATGTTACGGTGACCGCGTTTCCGGGTTGCAGGGGCGTGCCGGGGTCGGGCACCTGCCGGGCCACAGTGTTGGCGGCAAAGTTAGGGTCGCGCACCGCCTCCGTTTGCCCCAGGAGCAACCCGACCTGCCTTACCGCGCCGTTCGCCTCCTCCAGCGTTTTACCTCGCAGGTCGGGCATCACGGCGAGTTGGGAGACAGGGGTCACAGTAGCGCCAGCCCCGGCCACCGAACCATTAGCCGTATTCGTCTTCGGCCACAGCACGGCCACTACCCCCGCCAGCAGCAAGAGGCCTAATAAAGGCAGCACGGGCAGGATGCCGGGCCGCCTCCTGGCCTCTGGTTCGGTGGACTGCACGACGGGCACGTATGGCCGCGCGTGCATTCCGGCGGTGGACCTCGTATCCTGGTGTGGCGCTACTGGAGCCGCCAGGGTTGGGGCCTCCGGTGTAGAGGCAGGCAAGTTAGCAGCCGCAACAGCGACACGGGCAGCAGGGGCGCTCTCGCCCGGACCGTAATAGGGCATCACAACGGGCGAACCGGGGGCGGGTTGCGCTGCCTGCGAGGAGTCGTAGGCTTGCGTCGGTTGCACGGCGCCGGACTCTAGCTCGGCAATGGCGGCGGCTACTTCCCCCGCGCTTGTAAGCTTATCGGTCGAGTCCTCGAGGTACATGCGGTCCAGCAGGGCCACGACATGAGTAGGCAAGGCGAACATACGCGTACCTGCCAGCCTGGGATCGGAGGTGCCCACAAGCATGAGGCGCAACAGGCCACTGAGGGCGCGGGGGTCGTCCTCCGTAGCAGAGGAGGTGAAATTGGCGTCAGTGCCGTGCAGCCGGTCCAGGCCCATGATCGGGTAGAGACAAATATCGCCAGAGGGGGAAACACGCAGCGCCTGGGGCGAGAAGGTCCAATCGTGCATGCCCGCCTGGCGCACAGCGTGCAAAGCCTCGGCTGCTTGCCGAGTGGTGGACAGGGCCAGGGCTACGTTGGGTGCGGTACCATCTGCGGCGTAGAGCGCCTCGGCGGAAGAGTCGCCCAGCCGGGCCATTACCCAGTAGGGCCAGCCGTTCCACTCACCGGCATCGTACACGCTCGCGATGTTAGGGTGATGCAGGCCCGCGGCCATCTGCCCGTTGCGCACGAACTCTTGCAGCCGGAAGGGATCACGAGCCTCAGACGCAGACAAGAACTGCAACGTGACCGGCCTCTCCAACTGCTCATCAATGGCGCTATAGAGGCGCACCGGGGCCGCGTCCAGTGAGAAACCGGGGATTGTGACCTCTTGCTCTATCCGGTATCGAGCGTCTACGGTATCATCAGTGCGAACTTGCATACAACCCGCCTAGTGCCGCTGCTCCCGTGCCCTCCTGAGTCGTGCCGCCATGTCCTCGTGCGGGGTCTCAGGGGCTGTACCCTGTGGTGGAGACTCCGGTGCGGCATGTGAAGGAGTGCGAGACTGAGCGGCTGAAGTGGAGCGCCCGGTACGACCTTCAAGTTGCAAGTCTCGTGCCGGAGCAGCCGCAGGCAGGCCCTTAGCGGGCGAATCGGGCGTAGGTGAGGGGTTCGCAGGCCCGGCGTCCAATCGCTCCCGGCTGCGTTCCTTGGCACCGAACAGCGCGGCCACCTGGGGCGTGCTGGCCTGGGGCGCGGTGGCGGGCACAGCACGCCCTGTCCAACCAAGTCGCCGCCGTAGCTCGGCCCACGCACGGTCAACGTCGGCCCTGGTGATCGCCAGCCTGCGCACTCCCACATCGAACGGCAGCAGCAGGATCGCCAGGAAGAGGAGCAGAGGCCACAGGTCGTTAGTGCTGCGGGCGGGGGGCAGGTTGTGCTCCAGGGAGGCCGCGGGGTTGTCCAGCGAGAGCACCCTGCCGCCGGTAAGGGCGGCCAGTCGTGCGAGCAGGCCGCTGTCGGTGGGTGCGCCCCGGTACTCAGGGGAGTAAGGCACCACCATGCCGAGGGTCTGCCCGACGCTGCCTATCTGCTCGCTCGCGCCGCGTATTTGCAGCAAGTACGCGCCCTCCTCTGTGGCGGAGAAGGTGCCTTCGTAGCGGCCCGCGGCGGTCTGCTTGAGCGAAACGGTGGCGGTCACGAGGTCCGGGCCTACCACCTGCGCGCCCACGGTGACGTCGCTGATGAGCGAGCCGTCGGGCTGGGCTGCGTCCACGGACACGCGGGCGGTGCCCCCTTCCCACTCCACGCGCGGCTGGAGCATGTTGCCCGCCTCCGCCCCGGTGCTCCAGCGTAGCGCCTGAGTCCAGAAGCGAGGGAAGTCGGGCCACGCCACCCAGTCGGTGGCCCACTGCCCCTTAGCATCGGAGGTCCAGGCCACCACCCTGCCCAGGCCGTACTGCCACTGCGCCAGCACAGGGTCACCCGCGTCACTAACCAGCGCCACCTGGCCCGTGGGCTTGGGAGATGTGCCCACGTAGCCCTGCAGAGTGGGCAGGCCACCAAGCCCGTCGAGTATGGCCGAAGGTGAGGTGCGGGCGGGCGCGAACGGGTGCTCTATCAGGTAAGAGCGGGCGGCGATATGGCTCTCGTGGGCGAATATCTGCGGCAGGGCGTTGCCGTCTTCGGTGGAGTAGAAGCGGCCTTTGCCCACCGTGGCCAGGTTTTTCAAGAAAGCCTCATCGGCGTCCGAGCCGACCGCCACGCTAGACAGCGTAATGTCGTTGGCTGCCATCTGCTCGACCAGACCCTCGTAGTCGCCGCCCTCCGAGACGCCGTCGGTGAGCACTACGATATGCTTGCTGCGCGCCTTGCTGGCGATGAGGGACTGCACCGCCGGGTGCAACCCCGAGTAGATGTTGGTGCCGCCACCGAGGGAGATGCCCTGTATGCGGTCGTGGAACTGTGTGGGATCGCCCAGGGGCTGCAATTCGACGGCCCAGGTAGCCGCGCTGTCGAACGCGATCACGCCCACGTAGTCCTTCCCGCTGAGTTGGGCCACGGCCTGGTAAGCGGCTTCCTTGGCGAGCGACAGCTTGGTCACACCCGCGCCGTTGAGCACGTGGCCCACGCCCATCGAGCCTGAGCGGTCTATCACCAGCACCATGCCGACGCTTGGGATGTCGAGCTTGGAGGGTAGGTTCAGGTCGACCGGCAGCATCTCCTCAAGCGGCGTGCGCCAGTAACCCCCGGCGGCGTAGCTCTCGTCGCCCCCGACTACCACCAGGCCCTTGCCGAGGTCGCGCACCACCACCTGAAGGCTCTCCAGGCCGGTCTTTGTGAGCGAGGATGCTGGCACGTTTACCAGCACGATACCGTCGTAACCCGCCAAGCCCGCTATGTCGGTGGGCATGGAAGATGGGGGCATCACGTCGGAATCGACGGAGGGGGCGATAGCCAGGCGCAACGCCTCAGCCTCGCCCTCTTTGCCCTCCACGATCAACACGCGGGGCTTGCCGAGCACCAGGGAGAACGCGCTGTACCGGTTGTTCTCGGAGCGGGTGTCGGTGCCCGTGGGGGCAACTACCTGCGCCGAGTAGGTGTGAAAGCCCCTAACGGCGGGAGGGAGGTTTTGCACGTAGCTGTTGGTGCCGCGCACAAGGCGGATTTCCTGGGTGCTGAGGGGCGTGCCGTCCACCGAGATGAGCAGGGTGGCGGTGGTATCCACGCTGGACGAGATGCCTAGTTGGAGGGCCACACGCTCGTTCTCACGTACGGGGGAGGGGGCGCGCAAGCTCTCGACCCACACCTCAGGGCCGCTAGCCGAGGGGAGGGGCACAACGTCTATTGCTACGCCGTTCGCACCCGCCAGCCGTGCCGACCACTCCGCGCTGCCCAGGTTCTCGCGGCCATCGGAGAGGAGCACCATGCGGCGGGCCGTATCACCGGGAGCCACGGCAAGCCCAAGCCGGAGCGCCTCGGCAAGGTTGCTGTAGGTGGTGGATGGGGCGCTTGCCAGGTCGGGGATTGTCTTGTCTGGCACGACGGGGCGGTCCACCAGGGCCTCGGACCCGAACACCACGACGCCCGCCGCATCGCCCTCACGCAACTCCGAGATAGCCTGGCTCACGTAAGCGGCCTGCTGGGCCTGAGCTTCCGCCGAGACGCTATCCGAGCGGTCGAGGAGGTAGACCACCGACAGCCTCTGGTCGGCGCGTGTGATACCGACTCCCGCGAGTGAGAGGACCAACAGCACCACAATCGCCAGCCGCAGCCCCAGGCTCCACCGCCTCGCCCCACGCCGCAAGAACGCCAGGCTCGTGCGCGACAGGTAGACCGTCAACGGCACAAGCAGCAACAGCAGCAGTAGCGCGAGCGGGCGCGAAAACGACAGCCCAAAATCCCCAACCATGATGCATTATAGCGGATTTGAGAATTAGGATTTCGGAATTCGGATTTGCTTGGGTATCTTCTAAATCCGAAATCCGAAATCCTAATTCCTAATTCCCAAATCCGCTATAATCTTGCTACAAGCATCTTTGGGGGTGGACATCATGGGTGCAATCCTGGGGAACCTGGGGAAGTCGTGGCAGAAGGTCCTTATGTGGGCGGTGGTGCTGGGGCTGATATCCACGCTCATAGCCGACTTTGGGGAGTGGGACCGCTTTCCGGTGAACCTGCTCTGGCGGGTGCTTATCACCGCAACGGGTGGGGTGTTAGGCGTGGTACTCGACCACTTTGGCAGCTTCTACGTGAGCATGGGCGCGAACGTCATCGAGAGCATGAACATCACCAGCTTCAGCGACGACAAGCACCAGAAGATACTCAACTCGTTCATCTTTATGATGTCACTCGTAGCGGCTATTCTCGCCATGATTTTCGTGCAGTGATGAGTAACACGTAACACGTAACGCGTAAGGGTGCAATTAGCAACAAAGCGGCCCACATAGAACGGAGTCTCTTGAGCCGCTTTACGAGTGACGTGTTACGTGTTACTCGGCACTCGGCACTCGGCACTCAGCACTTACAGGAGCTTATGGATGAACAGCGACCTGGCACAACTGGTAATACTGGCTGCATATGGCAATGTTTATCTTGCGGGAGAGGGAGTTGCGCCGCCTGAGCTGACGGAGTCGCACACGGGGTTCAAGTATAGCCGCGTGAACTTCGTGCGCTACCCGAAACCCTACGCCGATGGTATATGGAATAAGCTGGTCATTACAAATACGGCGGATTGGTACGCGCAGCTTCGGGAACTCGGAGCACGTAACATATGGTTGGTGAGGCGCGGCGACCCTGTGCCCCAGGATATAGCGCGGCACGAGCTTGTGGCGTTCGCGGGCGGGGGCGACTGGCACTTGCAGGTGGACTACCTGGATAAGAGCGAAGGGTGGTCGGCAGGTTGGAAGTTCGTGGATACGCGCGGAGATAGACAGGGGGCCTACTGGAACGTGACCTATGCGCGTGTGCTCATAGAGGGAATGCCGCCAGTGGAGAAGCACGACCTGGGCGGAATGGAGGCCCGGCTGCGGCGCGCGTTAGTAGAGGTAGAACGGTTCGCGAGGGCGAACGACGAGGAGGGTTGGGCGGACGTTTTCAAGAGGGAGCTAAACGAGTTAGACGACGCTGAGAACACCCAGAAAAGCGATATGCTGCCGGAAGAAGGCTACAGCAGCGAGGCCCACAGGCTCATTTCCGCCGCTGCCGGGGCGTGGGTGTTCGGTGGCATGGGCTCCTGGAACGACATCTCCTTCCAGGATGAGCAGGTCCGCGCCGACTACGGCAGGGTGAGCGCCGAGTTATACGATGCCGTCTTAGCGTCCGCCATAGCCGCCACCAACAGCTTTGAGAGGCCAGGATGAACCCGGACGCGGGCGCGGTGACCATGCAGCCTATAGGGGTGGTGCGCTCCCCCGTGAAGGAGGGGGTGGACGAGGGTTGGGGCACGGTGGTGTCTGAGATACACTTGCTGGAGGAATATGGCCCCGGTCTGCTTGGGCTTGAAGAGTTCTCCCATGTGATCGTGGTGTTCCTGATGCACCAGGCGACTTTCAACCCCGACGACCTTGTGCGCCGCCCACGAGGCCGTGCCAACATGCCGGAGGTTGGCATCTTCGCCCAACGCGCCAAGCACCGCCCCAACCCTATCGGCCTGACCGCTGTGCGCCTGCTGTCGGTGGCGGGGAACGTCCTCACCGTGAGGGGCCTCGATGCGATTGACGGTAGCCCCGTGCTGGACATCAAGCCCTACTTCGCGGCGTTCGACCGGGTAGACGATGCCAGCGCGCCGCAATGGGCTGACAGGCTGATGGAAGGGTATTTCTAACCTCCCCACATATACAGTTTGCCACCCTTAAGCTTTTACCGCACTGCTAGGCTTGACAGCCTGACATCCTTCCTTGTCATTTCGAACGCAGTGAGAAATCTCGTCCTACACCCCGGTGGTACCCCTTTCCTTAGCAAGTGTGTTGCTTACGAAGGGTGTACTATTAGAAAAATGCTACTTGGGTGCTTAGGGACGAGATTTCTCACTGCGTTCGAAATGACAAAGTGGGGCTTGGTTGCACCATTAAAGGTTGCCTGATTATGACAACCTGTCAGCCACCAGGAGGACTAGCACCACACCCGCCACCAGTCCACCCGCCAGGTATAGCAGGCCCAGCAGCATCGCCCCACGGGTGCCTAGTTGCGCCCCATCGTAGGCCGAGGTGCGCCGGAAGAACGCCTGCGCTGCCCCGTACAGGCCCGCCAGGGTAACAGCCAGGAGCACGAGGGCGCTCGCCCAATCTACGAAGGTCATGCGTTAGAACCCCCACTCTGCGGTGGCTGCTCTGATGTTATGTCGAGCAAGACTAGCACCTCGCGCAGATCATGTATGTCGGTGCCGAAGCAGGAGAAGCCCGCACCCATACGCTCGCACTGCCCACGGTAGATGCTATCAGGGTCGTCGTCCACCAGCAGGAGGTCGCCCGCGGATAGTTCGTGGCCGTCCCGCCGCGCCTCGGCCAGCACCCTGCGAAGCATCCTGTCCTTGTTGGAGTGGAACTCCCCTACCACGTAGTCGAAGTAGGACAGCACGCCGAACGCCTCGAGTATGCTCCGTACGTTGCTCTCGTGGTTGTAGCTCACGACGGCACGCAGCACACCGTGACGCTTGAGCGTTGCCAGCACCTCCCCGACTTCGGGACGGAGGGCGAAGCGCGCGCCGTCGCCACGCACCACTAATAGCGGGTTGGCATCAGCGGGCGTGAAGGTGAAATGGGGCCAGCCCTCGGCGTCAGTGGGAGTGCGGTCGGACAGGTTGACCCGGTCCAACGGCTCCCACAATGTATTGTCGCCGTCAAAGGCTACCAGCTTCATATATTCGGTTAGGGTTGGGGAGGGTTTGCCGCCACCGAGGGCACGTAGCTGTGTAAGGGCGGGGGCAAGCATAACCGGCGCGTGCCGGTTGGAGGGACGATAAGATGCCCGCTCACCCTATAAGGGCGAGGGTACGCGGTGTCCGCCACTTTACCTGTAGCGGAAGGTGATGCGGCCCTTGGTCAGGTCGTAGGGCGAAAGCTCGACCAGCACCCGGTCGCCGGGCACGATCCTGATGTAGTTGGTGCGCATCTTGCCGGAGATGTGGCCCAGGACTTTGTGCCCGTTCTCAAGCTCGACGTTGAAAATGGCGTTGGGTAGCGCGTCAACCACCGTGCCGTCCATGGTGATTACGTCGTCACGGGTGCGGCGCGGGGCAGCTGGGACGACCGGGGTGCCGGGCGCGGGAGCCGGGCGGTGCTGGTTCTTCTTTGGATAGCTTTGTTTCTTCTTCATTCGGTAAGCCGTGTCCTCCTGTGCGTTTCCGCTTTTGAGCAATAAAATAGCCGGAGCGCTGCCCCCGGCCTACCTCGCAATATCCCGATATCAGCACACATGACGTGCGCACAGCTATACCGGCAATTTTGGTCGGTCAGAGGGGTACATTCCAGTGCTCCTCTCTCCTCGCATAGGCGAGTCGCAGTGTTACGCGTACATTATACACGCTTGTTTAGCGGAATACAATATTGTACCGATTTGGGAATTCGGATTGCGGATTGCGGATTTGGGGGTTTAGAAGACCCACACGTTTTCGAGGAGGCGGGTGATTGCCCATACCACAATCGGCAGCAGTATGGCAGAGGCAACGGCGCGGAAGGTGTCCGACTGCCACGGCCAGGTGGAGATTTTGCCGAGCACCGACTGCTCCTTCATCAAGCCGTCTAACGCTTCGTTGATGCCGCCCATGCCTTCGAACTCACCATTTTCGCGGCGGCGGTGCAGCTCGGCAACCGTGGCCTTGAACTGCTGCTGGGCCTCGGTCAGGGCTGCGGCCTTGGCCTGGCGCAGGAGCCTGCGAGCGCCAACTAGCGGCCACACGAACATGATGATGATGACCGTGCTGAAGGTGATCAACTCGAAAATGCTTGTGGCAGCCATGTCTATCGCACCGCTTTCCGGGGATACATTGACAAATCCCCAGGCGTAAGTGGGAATAGCCATACATATAGAGGTACGGGCGGCAAGGCGGGAAAGGGAGTGCATGGGACGCAGATTGAAGAGGTCAACCCGCGCATGCTTAGCGTAGGTGCGGCTAACCATCCGAAGCTGGCGTATGCTATGGTAAAAGAATATAGCCGTAGCGGCATAACCCAGCGCCGACTCGGTCAGTGCCACGATGGCGGCAGGGACCGAACTGAGGAACTGTGTCGCTTCAAGCCTTTCCGGGCTTTCGATGAGAGGGTAACTGACCCCGTAAAGTGCTCCTATGATAGCCGCAAGCAGAGTGGGGCGGCCAGGCAAAGTGGTAAACCTGTACTTTAGTTCCGCGTACTGCTGGTCGTCTATGGACATGGCAGGGCGAAAGTCGGCAAGCGCATCTGACGCCGAGTTGTCCAGGTAGTGCAGCATGGCGAGGGCGTATGGGAAGGTGCATGACCCCAGGAATACCAGCCAGGATATCGTGCCAAAGGCGAGTGAGCCATCGAGCCACTTTACGGAGGCAGAGAGCACTAGGAAAGCCAGGGCCAGGGCAGCATAGAAGAGCCAGGAAGGCATGGGCAAGTGCCGCACCCAGTCGGTTATGCGGTCCATGAAGCTGGGCGCGTAAGGCCGGATATTATCCGTCTCTGTCTTTGCCAGCACACCTGAAACAGCGACTTCGCTCATGCCATGCTCCAAACGATAACCGCGCAGAATGTAAGGGTATCCTGCCACTAACTAAACGGGTAGCTCGATTATACCACCACGCGAGCCAGGGACAAGAGCGTAGTCAGCACCGGAACGGACGGAGATGCAAGGGCGTAGAGCTGCAACCGGTGTGCTAAAATGGCATCTCATGGTGCAATAAGGTCCAGGAGGGGTAATTTGGACGGCGAGCAGGAGAGGAAAGGTTTCGAGGCATTCGAGGAGGTGCGGCGGGCGATTGTGGTATGCGCCCACGCGGACGACCTCGAGACCATGTGCGGGGGCACCATCGCTATGTTGGTTGAGCGTGGCGTGGAGGTGTACGAGCTAATCTGCACAGTAGGCGACCTTGGATCGCACGACCTCAGCCTGACCCGCGAGACCCTGGCCGATATGCGCAGGCACGAGGCGGAAGAGGCCGGGCGGTTGCTTGGTCTGCGGGAGGTGGTGACGCTGGGGCACCACGACGGGGAGTTGGAGCCATCGCTGAAGCTACGGGAGCAGGTGGCTGGTTACTACCGCAGGTGGCAGCCCGATACCCTCTTCACATTCGACCCCTGGTGGCCGGGCCAGATACACCCCGACCATAGAGCCGCGGGCATGGCAGCGCTCGACGCCTATATGCCGTCGAAGATGGAGTTCTACCACCCCGAACAATTGGCGGAGTGCCAGGTCGCCAACCTCCAGCGCGTCTTCTTCTTCAGTCCCAGGCAAGCCACTGTCTTCGTGGACGTAAGCGGAGTATACGACAGGAAGCTAGCCGCCTCGCTGGCCCATAAGAGCCAGTTCATAGAAGGGGAGAAGAGTTTGGAGTGGATGCGCAACCTCGACGCGCAGGCTGCTAAGATGGCAGGGCTGGATGGGCGGTACGTGGAGCAGTTTGGAACGATGCACGTTTGGTAAGTGTCGGTAACAACAATAGGAGTACTGTCCACAGTGGAACTGGCTTTGCGAGACTATTCCCGTAAAGCCAGTTCCACTTCCATACCCTATCGCCCTGGCGAACCAGAGATTGACTGTCTAGGGTGCGTCATTGACCAGAATGGCTACCAGGACCTCGTTCTTCAGGCAAGTGGGCGCAGGACCTACTGCCACAAGCACCCCTGTATCTCGCAGAGCACCATCCTTGGTGGAGCGGCAGGCATAGTGTGGCTCGAAGCCGGGCGGTACGCCCCTCACCGGCGTAGCTGTGGCCGCCGGAGGTGTGGTAGGTGTAGCAGTCGCCGGAGGGCTCGTAGGCGTAGCAGTCGGCGCATCTTCCTCTACACCAAATAAGCTGAACTGCTGGTCGGGGATACCATTCGTTATGGGGAGACAGGTAGTCTTGCGGCCCCAGGTGGTGCAGCCTGAGCCAAAGCCGTTTCCAGGATTTTGCCAGGCTGCACCGTTGTGCACTGCCGGCAGGTTAGAGGAAGTCCACGTCCACCTGTTACCCGCAGGCGTGGTTACGGCCTGTACAGAGACCCAGTATGAACCGGCGTTGAGCGCGCTAGATGGCAAGGCAATCGTGTAGACGCCATTTGTCGTGTTGAACAGGTAGTTGAGACCAGAATAGCTCGCGACCAGACTGCCCGGAAGGGTGCTGCTGTCGTTGTAGACGAACACATTGAAGGATGCGGGCTCGACCGTCGTAGTAACGGGGAACCCGAGGAAATCAACCCGGTTGAGCGTCCATATTTTCCCTGCGGGCACTATGAAATCGTCGGCCGCCTGGCTGCTGTGAGCAGTGCCATTATGGAAAGATACGACGCTGCCATCAGAGTGAACGCTGTCGAGTTGGTCGTGCAGGACGGCACCCGCCACTGTTTCCTCTACACCAAGCAACTGGAACTGCTGGTCGGGGAGGCCCACCGTCGAAGGTAGACAGGAAGTCTTACGGCCCCAGGTGGTGCAGCCTGAGTTGAATCCGTTGCCGGGATTCTGCCAGGCTGAGCCATTGTGCACTGCCGCCAGGTTGGAGGAAATCCATGTCCAGCGGTTTTCCGCGGCTGCGGTATCGGCCTGTACAGAGACCCAGTATGTTCCGGTATTGAGCAACGTAGACGGGAAGTCAATGGTGTACAGGCCGGTTGTCGAGTTGTGGACATAGCTAAGATTAGAATAGCTCGCAACCTGACTGCCCGGAAGGGTGCTATTGTCGTTGTAGACGAACACATTGAAGGATGCAGGCTGTACCGTCCCAGTAACCGGGAATCCGAGGACCTCCACCTGGGTGAGCGTCCAGGTCTTCCCCGCGGGCACTATGAAGTCGTCAGCCGCCTGGCTGCTGAATGCGGTGCCGTTGTCGAAAGATACAACGGTGCCATCAGAGTGAACGCTGTCGAGCTGGTCGTGCAGGACGGTAGCGGCTGCCGCGAGCGCACTTGTATGTCGCGAGCTGGGGGTCACTCCGAGGCTTATCACAAGCGGGATAACCAGCAATGGTATAACGGCAAGACAGGTGCGAATAAATCGAGAGTTCCATATGCTGCGCATGCTGCTCATTTCTCCTACTAATAATGTGGGCGGGGTGCACGTATAGCGGCACTGACATATAAGCGCCAGTGCCAACAAGCCGCTATTTATTGGAGTAGCGGCTCAACCTCTTAAAACGAATCTAGTATACCGTGATGATGCGCCAATTGCAAGACTTGTCGTGAGATATTTTAGCATATGTGCTTTCAGGCCCCTGGCCTTATCTCACTATAGGAACAATCAATTCAAGAAAGCAGGCGGTAAGCTCGGTTCAAAGGTGTCAGACTACCGGGGCGGCCGCCGATCCTAACTGGACCAGGTCCAACCGCGAAAAAAGATAGTAGTGTTCCTATTGACACCGGAGATGTACGGTGCTACACTCTGCATGTTAGTAACAGCAGTACACAAACACGTGCTCGCCCCCTCCCTCCTGTACCCTTCGCTCTCCTCTTCTTGCTCGCCATTTGCAAATGGTTACCTAATAAGGGGCGGATACCTTCGCTGCTATTTGGGCTTATGGCAGCTACTCACTTACTGATGCCTGTTCGGTCACATGATGTTGGCACCTTACTGTCAGCCCGTGAGCCTATGGCTCATTTGGGGTAGGTTCATTGACTGCAAGGAGAAAGGAGAGGGGTCATGCGCACTAGGCACTTGAATGGGTCGGTATTCTCCGGGTTTCTCGTGTTCCTGCTTTTGATGGTGGGGGTACTGGTGCTGAGTGGGTCGGCCAAAGCTGCTTACCCTGCTGCTGCGACTGGACAGGGCGAGCGTAAGGCTATACATGGGGAGAAATGCCAGTCCTGTGCCGAAA
>JALZHG010000178.1 GCA_030914045.1 Chloroflexota bacterium
TAGATGAACTCCAAGCAAATTCGCAATTCGAAATTGCAATTTCCAAATCACCCACCCCGGTACCTATGTCATACGCCGCATGCCCCTGTGAGGCTATTACGCGGGCGGCAGCCTGGTGGTAGACTTGTCTCAGCCGGGACGGTGATTCCCGGCCTTCAGCATGTCATATGAGCAGTGAGATAAGTAACATAGAGGCTTCTAACTTGCAGAGCACGCCCGCTATCGTGGCGGGAACGTCGCATACGCCCTCTCCTCAGCGCATGTTGAGGCTGCTGGCGATTGCGGCTTGCGCGGCGCTGGTGCTGGTCTACCTGCTCGACTGGTACGCTGCTACCCGCGACCCTCAGATGCATGGCTTCGACGGCGTGGTACGCCGCTCCGACTTCCTCTCCAACCTCACGGGCGCGAAGCTGATAGCCGAGGGCAACGGGCACAGCCTCTACGACCTGGACGTGCAGCGCGAGGCCCAGAACGCCGTGCTGGCCCCCTACTTCACGCTGGACCCAGGCAAGATACTGCCCTACAACCACGTCCCCTTCGAGGCGATGCTTACCGCCCCGCTCATAATGTCGGGCGTGCCCTACACCGCCATCTTCACTCTTTGGGAATTGCTGATGCTGGGGCTGCTGGCAGCCTCTATCTGGACCATGCAGCGGGTGCTGCCGGTGCACGGGGCCGCCCTCTTCGTCACGGTGCTGGCAGCCATTTCGTACCAGCCGGTAGCGCGCTCCTTCATACTGGGGCAGAACTCCCCGATGGTGCTGCTGGGCATCTGCCTGGTGTACGCGGCCTCCCGACGGAAGCTGGACGTGTGGGCAGGGCTGGCGCTGTTGCTGGTGGTCCCAAAGCCGCAGGTGCTGCCCGTGATAGGGCTGGTGCTGTTGCTGCAAGGGCGCTGGCAGTCGCTACTCGTCTTTGGGGGAGCCTTGTCGGCCCTGTGCGTGGCCGCGATGCCGGTGCTGGGAGTCGATTGGCCCTTGCAATACGTCCGGCTGCTCATCGGCGTGGCGGGCTGGCAGGACACCGGCGCTATAGACCCCGGCATCATGCACAACTGGCGCGGCTTCGCCACGAACCTCCTTGGTGGGTGGGCCCCCGGCCTGGTGACGCCAATCTTCCTGCTGCTAACCCTCCTGTCGCTGGCCCTGCTCGTGTGGCTGTGGCTCAGGACCAGGGGCGCGAGCACGAGCACAGTAGAGGCCCCTGCCACTCAAAAAGCCTCTTTCGATATGCTATGGGCCGTAGCGGGCATTGTGACCGTGCTCACCTCCCTGCACCTCAACCCGCACGACCTGGTGCTGCTCATATTCCCGGCCTGGATCGTAGCGACCTACGCGCTCTCCGGGGCCTTTGGAAGTGCCTCACGCGCAGGGTTGGCTGCGCTGTGGCTGGCCTACGCTCTCATGGCGACCACGTCTTTGCTGCAAGCCGTACCTGCCATCAGGGGGAGCGGAGTAGTGCTGAACGTGCTGCTCATGGCGGGGATGGCGCTGTGGGTTGTGCGACAGCATAGAGACAGGACCGCCAACATGACAATATAGCGCCAAGGGAAATAGAAATATTCACCGCAGAGACGCAGAGGACGCAGAGATTACGCGGAGATAAAGATTGTTTGGGCAGGTGCAAAGGCAACAATCTACAGTACGTTGCTGCCCCTACTCAGAACCCCCTCCATTCTTCTCTGCGTACCTTTGCGTCCTCTGCGTCTCTGCGGTGAATATTTCTATTCCTTAAGTGACGCCATTCCAATTACTGATTGTGTCACCTTCGCTAGTCCACCGCGGCGACCGGACCTTCCAGCACGACATCCTGCTCTGGCGGCGTGGCTACCGTCCTGTTGCGGGCCATCGCCACCAGGGGCACAACCGGGGCCAGCAGCACGGCGGAGAACACCAGCGCCGCCCGTATCGAGCGCACCGTGCCGATCCACCCTATCACGGGGCCGACCGTCATCTGGCCTATAGCGTCGCTCTGCCCCACCATCGACAGCACCGTGGCCCGCACTCTCGGCTCGATGCTCTGGGCCAGCCAGGCGCGGAACAAGGGACCGGCGATGCCTCGGAAGAGGCTCATGCCCCAGAAGGCGAGCACGGCCATGACGAACTCCCCAGCAAGGGCGAACCACACCAGGAAGGCGATCTGAAGCACGCAGAAAGCGATCAGCACGCGAGCCACGACATTGTGGTTGTTGGTATCGACGCGCTTCTGGATGATGAAGGTGCTCAACATGCCCAGGAGAAGCAACCCCACGTTCATCAAGCCGAACCACACGACCGGTTGGAGGTAGCCGCCACCCGGAAAGGCGAAGTTCTGTAGAAAGTGGGCTTCCCACAGCCGATCCATCCCCTCGGTGGACGCGCCCGCAAAGAGGGTCAGCAACATGAAGATGACGAGCACAGGGCTGGTCCTGATTACCTTGCTGCCGTCTTTGAAGGTGGTCACCATGTCGCGCCAGCCTTCACGCTCCTCCTTGGGCCTGCGCGTGAAGCCTGTTTCGGGCATGGCGATCACCCCGTAGATGGCGAGGCACACGAAGCCCACGCCCGCCACCAGGATCGGTATGGCGGGGTTGAGGCTGCCGAGGCCCATCGCCGCGACTATGGCGCCCAGCGCGCATATACGGCCCACCTGCGACGCCCGCAGGAAAGCCGGCCCTAGGTTCTCCTCGCCCACCTCCCCGGCTATCCACGCTTCGAGCGCCCCACTGTTGAACGTGTAGCCAAGCGCCATGATCACCTGGGATACCACGATGACCCAGAAGAACGGGAAGGCACCCTCGATGAGGAAGCCCACGCCCCACAGGGAGAAACCTATCAGCACCGAGAGGCGTCGGCTGTAGGTATCGGCCACTATCCCGGTAGGCACCTCGAAGAGGAAGCACGATACTTCCAGCACTGTGCCCACCAGCACCAACTGGAACGGGTCGAGGCGGGCGTTGAGTATAAAATAGACGGCCTGCACCGTGAAGGCGAGGGTAAAAAGAAAGGCCTCAATTCCCTGGCGCACCAGGAAAAACCGGTAAGCTCTATTATTGGAGTTCAAGTTCGGGTCCACATTCACCTGCTCTTGTTGGCGGCACAACAAAGTGCCTGGCTAGTATAGCAGGCTCTCTAACGGGGGAGCGCAGACCTAAATACCGGTGCGCGATCAAAGGGGTGATGCGGCCAACACGGCCGCCACTCGCGGGCGTGCATTAGAGAAGCGTCGAGGACGAAGTATGCCCTGACGTCACGTAACGTAGCGAGTTGTTATCGTCGCGCAGCGAGACTAGGGTTGCGCAAGCCCCTCGGAGACCTGCTTTCCTGGTCGGTGCTAGCGATGTAGATTGACATTGTGCTGGCCTCCTTTCCGGCTGAATGTGGATGCAGCCGCTACGTATTTGTCCAGCATTATACAGGCCCTGGTTGCTAACGGTATGCGACCGAAGATGTATATCTCGGGTGCCGGGTTCAAGAAAGTATGCAGCAAAGTATGTAGCCTTGTATGCAACAGAAATGTGAGAACTATGAGACCAACAAGAAGGGGACCCGCGTTGGGTCCCCTTCTTGATAACCGGCGCTAGACCGGTTTTGATTGTAGAGGTGTGACCTTAGCGGCTTGTCGGCGGTGGTGTTGCCGTGGGGCCGGGTATGGTCTGTGTAGTTGTGGCTACCGGCTGCATCGTAGCAGTGGCCGATGGTGCAGGCAGAGCGGTCTGGCAGTTAGGGAAGAAAGTGTTAGACACTATCTTCGCTGCCTGGCCTCTCGTTACCTGCGCGCCGGGGCGGTAGTACGGGCGGTTACCGGCAGTACAAGGCTCGCCGGGGCCGCCGCACGGGTACCCACCTATCACGCCACGCTGAGCCAGACGCTCCACGAAGATGTAGAACGAGCTAGGATCCGTGCTGGGTGGCACGTCGGCAAAGGTCTGCCCACTCACCATATCGGTGAAGCCCGCGGCGTTGGACACGATCTTTGCCATCTGCCCGCGAGTAGCAGTGCTGCTCGGCCGGAAGAAGGCGCGGCTCACGTCGTCGCACTCTTCATCTACATCGCCGTCCCCATCAATGTCGGAACCGCACGGGTAACCGCCGATGATGTTGCGAGTGCTGAGCCTCTCCACGAAGGGATAGAAGGAGCTCGGGTCGTCGCTGGGTGGCACGTCAGAGTAGGTCTGCCCCTCAACCTCTTCGTTGAAGCCTGCCGCGTTCGATACGATCTTGGCGATCTGGCCTCGCGTGACGGGGTTACTGGGCCTGAAGGTGCCGTCAGCATAGCCGCCAAGCACGCCCTGGCAGGCAAGGCACCTTACGAACGGGTAGAAGGTACTGCCCGGAGGCACATCGCTGAACTGGATGGTGCAGACGATAGCCGTAGGGCTGGGCGATGCGTTAGGAGTGCTTGACGCCTGAGGAGTCGCGGTGATCTCATCCGCCGTGAATACCCCAAGTACCTGTGCGCGGTCGCCCTTCACATTGTAGTGATGGAGCAAGAGCGCGCCGAGCGAGCCGTTCGCATCGAAAGCAGCCTCGTCGTACGTGACAGGGATGCTGTTGCCGGGCAGGTCGTTGTACATAGGCAAGCCCTTGACACCGCCCGTGAAGTCGAGGCCGGGGTTCGCGTAGTCATAGGTCAGCCAGCCCGTCGAGTCGATGGGATCGTCGCCTATGCCGAAGAACTTGGTGTACGTCTCGACTCTGTAGTTGAACCGAGTGTTGCTCGTGTTCGTGTACAGGGAGGAGGCAAACATCGGCATAACGAGCACGTTGTTGTTGAAGATAGCCGTCGGCAAGGTGGATGCCGGGTACCAGTTGGTGTAGTCCTGTATAGGCCCACTGCCGAACGAAGGACCGTTCAGTAGATGGGTTACAAAGACGTCGGCATTCTGGCCCGCCGCATCGCTCAGGCGGCGGTTGTAGAGGACTGCATCCTCGGTGCCGTTGCGGTCGCGGTCGATCCAGATGTCGAACTCGATCTCGTTGGCGGGGTGAGTCCAATCGCCCCACGAGGAGATGCCGAAGAAGATCACCGTTTGGGTTAGAGTCTGACCTGCGGCGAGCGCGGGTGCGTCAGAGGTGACGCCCACGTACTGCAGGTCCGCAGACCGGGCGCTCTCGGTGATGTCCGGCGGGCTGAGTTCGATCTGGGCGCTGGTGGTGGCAACCTCGAAGGCGGACACGAGCGATATGGTGTCAGTCGGGAACGACGATCCCGTGTTCACGCCCTGACCCGTCAGCTCGAGGTTAGTCGAGGAGTTCGGGCCGTCGAAGACGAGCGACTCCTGCACCGTAGTCATATCCGACGCGGGGCGCAGGGTAGCGTACACGGGCACACGCAGTGCCGGGGTAGTCATGGTCGGCCTGTTGCTAGGCGTAAGCGTGATGAGGCCCTGAGCCTCGGTGAGCCAGTGCCGCGGAAGGTTGCCGAGCGTGGTGGCCTGCACGGTCGCCACGGTGGCGTCGCGGCTGTTCTTCATCTGCGCCGCGTTCGCATTGAGTTGCACGCGGAAGGTCACGGTGCCACCGGCGGGCACGCTGAGCATGTTGCCATCGGGGAAGGAGTAGCTGACGCCCGGCACGGTGTTGCGCGCGTCGTAGCCGACCTGGAAGACCTCCACCGCGTTGCCCTTGTTGACGACCTCGATGGTCTTGGTAAGGGTTGCGGTGCCCAGCACCTCCACCGAACCGAACGACACGCTGACGGCGCCATCGGTCTCGGCGTTGTAGGCTACCACATTCTCGCTAATCGCCGCCGGGACGTTCACACGGCCCGCACCCACGCGGCTGGGTGGGTACTTGATGCCTGACTGGAAGAACTCGGTGTAGAGATCGTTGATGGCGGTGTTCATCGCCAACGCTTTGTACTCTTCAACCGTCCACCCTGGGCGCGCCTGGTGCAACAGGGCCATGACGCCCGCCATATGCGGGGAGGCCATGGACGTACCGTTGAGGCTCCGACCCTGGTTGCCCGTGCCGGCGTCCGTAGAGAAGATACCCTGCCCTGGAGCCGCGATGTCGGGCTTGAGGGCATTGTCTATCGTGCGCGGGCCACGCGACGAGGACGGCGATAGCGTATCCGCGCGGCCGGGGCTGACGAGCCTGACGGTGTTGCGGTACTCGTTGCTCAGGGTGACGCTCACGCTGGAAGGTGTGCCCGCCGTAAGCTGGCTCTTCAACTGGTCGCCGACCTGCTTCACAGTGTAAATCGCCGGGATGTTGGCGTTACCCGCGATGGCGGTATCGAGATAGGTGGTCCTATCCACCATGATGATACCCTTGGCCCCGGCTGCGGTCGCATTGTTGGCGCGGGCCGCCGAGCCGCAGGGGAAGGTAACGTCGGTGGTCTTGCGCCAGTCCACGAGCACTATCGTGCCGGAGATATTGGTGAGGTCGGACCCGGTCCAGGCGCTACAACCGTACTGGTTGGTCGCCGGGTAGTAGAGATTGGCGGTAATAGGTACCGGGTTCGTGATGGGAGGCGATGCCCAGTTATAGCTCGAGCTAAAAGAGCCAGGCTTCGTGCCGCTGATAACGTTAGGCGCATTTACGCGGAAGCCGTCGGTAATATCGACCTCGTCCACGGAATTCGCCGTCGCCAACGCCCAGGTGGCGCTGCCGGGGCTACCGGTGATGTAGTACACGTCCGAGTTGTTGCCTGCCGAGGTAACTACCTGCACGCCAACGAGGGCGGCATTGTTGGTAGCGGCAGCGGACGAGTCGTCGGGGGTACCATAGGAGGAACCCAGGGACATATTGATGATGTCCAGGTGGTCAGAGAAGTCCTCATCCTCGTTGGGATCGACTGCCCAGTCGATGGCCTTGGTGGTAAGGTTGGTGCTACCCTCGCAGCCGAAGATGCGCAGCGCGTACAGGTCTGCGTGTGGCGCTACACCGGGGCCGATGCGCATGGTCGTGGTCGGCACGGAGGTGGAGTTGTAGGGGCCTGTGTACGTGCTTCCATTCGCATTCACACCGTAGCCTGCCGCCGAACCTGCGACGTGCGAGCCGTGCCCACCACCCATAGTGCTGGCACAGTCAAGCGGATTATCGTCGGGGACCGGGTTAGGCTGGTAGACGAACGGGGGAGTACTATCCGTGGGGTCGGCGTTGTAGCTGTTGCCCGCGAAGTCGAAGCCGCCCACCACCTTGGCATTGGGGAAGACGCCAGCTCCTGCCGTTACGGCGCGGGGCGTGGTGTCGGTGTACACGTTATAGCCGCTACCCGGTCCACCGAAGTTGGTGTGCAGGTAGTCGATACCGGTATCGATGATACCGATGGAGATGTTATCTCCGGTGAAGCCGTTGGGGGCGCTCCATGCAACGGGCGCGCCAATCAGGGTCACCGAGGAGGCATTGTCAAGCACGTGGGTTTCCAGCACGTGGATCGCCTTGATACCAGGTATGTTCCGCATCTGAGCGACGGCCTGGCTGTCGGCGATTACCGCGATACCGTTGTAGGCCTTCTGCACCTGGTACAGCACCTTCGCTGAAGGGGCAACGGCGCTCAGCGAGCGGAGTACCGCCTGCTGCGCCTGCTCGTTGCTGGCGCTCTGCTGCTTGCCGGCCTGGACCGCGCTCGCGCTTGCGCTGTTCTTGCCGCCACCTGCCTGCGAGTAGGCCACGGTGGCCGGCAGACCGGTAAGCTCAATCATCAAGGGTGTAGGCCCATTAGCCTTGTGCAGCGCCTCTGACACAGCAGCATCGACCTGCGCAAAGTCACTCGCGGACTTGGGGGCCGCGTGCTGCGTAACCTGGCTCGCCTGTATGCTGGGGGCTATACCCGCAGCTACGAGGATCGCTGCCAGCATCACCAGCATTGACATGCGCACGTACATCCGCGTTCTTTTGCTCAATTTCTTCACTCCCAACCTCCTATGTTACCGTTGTTACCATTGTGGGTTAATGTGGGATTCCTATCTCACTTGGGTCGCTCCGTCTCACGAGGGAGCGTGCACCGCGTCGACCATACCAGCATCTTCGCAGATAACTCGCCCGCATGTGCTGAGATTACATCTCCTGTTCCTCCTTTCAAATAGACACGTAAATTCCATAGAGGACACAACTAAAGCTGCCCGTGTCCTATCTGATGGCATAACTGAGAAAAGAGTTGCTGCTTATCTCCCAATATGGAATAAGGTCTGCATAGACGATGCAGATCTCAGTTGTTCCCGGTCCTAAATTTGAGGTGCGAAAAGAGAGGACAGCAAGTAGAGGTACGTGTAAGCCTTACTGTTTCAGGAATTGGGTGCTTCTGCACCGGCGTGCTCTTTGGCTGCAATGATGTCTGGAACGAGCCTCCAAGGGGAGGCAGCAGGCGCCCGGTGATATAGTTACCTTCGCAAGGTATGTCATACTATATCCGATGCGGAATCATTAAACAAGATATAAGGAGAATATTCTCTCACAATATTCTTTCTCGCGCTCTCTACATACCTGAGGCCCCAGTTTCGTGCTGCATGTGCGGAGATTAAGAAGCTTTCACAAATAGAAAGACCAGGGTACATTACGTCGTACCC
>JALZHG010000179.1 GCA_030914045.1 Chloroflexota bacterium
GGTACTCGGTACTCGGTACTCGGTACTCGGTACTCGGTACTCGGTACTCGGTACTTTCTACGCCTATGTACACTGTCCAGGACAAGCAAACGAGCGCGCTCACCGTAGAGGTGGGGCCGTATGATGCCGCGCTACCGGGTCCTATGCTGCTGCGGCTGGGGCTTCAGGCGGGCGGCGGGAATAGCCCGCTGGGTTGGAGCACGCGCATAGCAGGGGCCGAGCTTGAGCTTGGCTACAACCGGGTGGGGCTTGAGGAGCGGGCGGCTTTCGGGAGCCTGGACTGGGGGCAAGGGCTGGCGATGGTAGAGTCGCTGTGCGGTAGCTGCTCTCAGGCTAACGCGCTGGCGTACGCGCAGGCGGTGGAGGACCTGTCGGGGGCGATAGTGCCGCCGAGGGCCGCATACCTGCGCCTGGTGCTTGCCGAGACGGAGCGGGTCACCTCGCACCTGCTGAACGTAGCGGGCACGCTGCACATGCTGGGTTACACCGACCGCGAAGCTGCCCTGCGCGACCTGCGCGAGCGGATATTGCAGGCCCTGGGCGACCTGACCGGGGCGCGGGTGCAGCCGGGGCTGATCGTCTATGGCGGGGTGAGCCGCAACCTGGACGAGGCGAGCTGCCGGGCCTACACAATCGCCGCCCGCAATATCGAGCGCGCCCTGCGGGGGCACATCCGCTCGCTCATCAAGGACCGGGAGATCGCGCGCAGGCTGACGGGGCTGGGCAAGGTCACGGCGCAGGAGGCTGCTTTCGCCGGGCTGCGCGGCCCGGTCGCACGTGCCGCCGGGGTCACTTACGATATTCGAGCGCACTTCCCCACCGGCGCGTACGAGGAGGAAGCGGTGACGGTGGTGGTGCAGCGGGCGGGCGACGCTTACGCTCGGCTGGTGGTGCGGCTGTTGGAGTGCCTGGAGAGCTTCCGGGTGATGGAGCAGGCGCTGGACGACCTGCCCGCCGGGCCAGCCCGGTCGCGTGGCAGCCTGGAGTTCGGTTTGGGCGCGGGCGGCAGCGGTATTGGCAGGGTAGAGGGGCCGCGGGGCGAGGTATTTTGCTGGGTGCGGGGCAACAGCGAGGGCTTGCAGGGCCTCCACCTCAGCTCGGGGTCGCAGGCGACGCTCGGTGTGCTCCCCGGCTTGCTAGTGGGCACCGAACTGGACGACCTGTCGCTGCTGCTCCTCTCGCTCGACCTGTGCCTGCCCTGCGCCGAGAGGTAATAACGGCGGACAAGTAGTGTAACTACAGGACCAAAGCCCCACCCTGTCATCCTGAGCGTAGCGAAGGATCAGGTGGGTAAGTCAGAGTCCTCAACGTCCAGGATAGTGATGGCATTAGGAACATCAATGCCTAAATGCGAAGAGTCAAACACGGGCTACTGATCCTTCGCTACGCTCAGGAGGACAAGGGGAGGTTTGGGTGGTGCGGGACGAGATTTCTCACTACGTTCGAAATGACAGGGTCGGGGCTTTGGCTCTGAGATTATTGCATTAGTACATGTCGTACCTTAACGATACATAGGAGCTTTGAGTGCCTGAAAGCGGCTGTTGTAACTGGCTATCAACCATGATTGACAACTAATGCTGCCTTCCCTAGCTATCCTTATAGTCACAGCTTTGTACTGCAGCGGGTTGGGGCTTGTGCCGGGGCGCGGTCACCTGGCGCGGTGGGCGGCGGTGGCGGGTACGGGCGTGGCTCTAGCGGTGCTGGTGGCGCGCGTGACGTTGGACACGGTGGGCGCGGCTGTGGCGTGGCCCGGCTGGTTGGCGTGGCTGGGCGAGCCGGTCTACCGTGACGACGCCCTGGGGGCCGGGCTGGGGGCATGGTGCCTTACGTTTGGGCTGCTGTGCCTACTCAAATTGGGCAGCGGTGATGATGCACCGTGGCAGCTTGCCAACGCCGTAGCCGTGCTGGCGGTGCTCTTCAGCCTCGCGCACACCGACCACCTGCTGGCCTTCGCGGGGCAGTTATTCCTGCTCGCGGCCCTATTGCTGGCGGGACAAGCGGGACCGGGTAGTATGCTTGCCGAGTACAGCCGGAGCGCCGTGGGGCTGGGGCTTGGCGCTTTGCTGTTGCTAGGGGTGGCGCTGCTTGTGGGCCGGGCTACGGGCGGGGCTTACAGCCTGGCGGGTATGTCACTGTCGGCGCTCACAGTGTGGCCGCTACTGCTCCTGGGCGGGTTCGTGGTGCTGTGGCTGGGCATGCCGCCTTTTACGGGCTGGAGCGCCCGCTGGAACGGCGACGGCGCGAGCGGTGCGCTGGCTCAGTCGCTGGGGATTGGCGTGCCAGTAGTGGTTATGTTGCTGAGGCTGCAAGGGCTGGTGAGCAGCCAGGCGTTCGCGGGCAGCGTACCGGCGGCCTGGGCCTCACTCATGGGAGCGCTCGCCTGGTTCGGGGCGGTGGGCGCGCTGGTGGCGGCTTGCGGCCTGCTGGTGTGGGCCGGTAGCGCCCGGTGGACTTCCATGCTGACCGCCTACAGCCTGGGCATGTCGTTGTGGGCGCTGAGCCTGGACAATCCCGCCGGGCGGCTCGCGGCCCTGGTTATCCTGTTGAGCTATGGCGCGGCAAGCGTGACTCTCGTGCTCGCAGGTGAGGGTGCGTCCACCTGGGAGCGGCTGGCCCGCGCGGTGGCGATAGGTTCGCTGGCGTTCGCGCCCCTGACGGCCTCGTTCCTGGGCGCGTGGCTGCTCGTTTCAACGCTGTCGGCGGAAAGGTCCTCTTCGGTGGCGCTGGTGCTGGTGGGCGCGGCTGTGGTGGCTGCCTGCGGTATTGTGTTGCACTACGCTGCCACCTATAGCCCCGCGCCTGAAGCCGCCTCTACGTCGCCCATGTCATGGTTAGGGCCTCTAGCGGGGGTTGCTATACTGGCTGGTGGCACGATGCCGGGGCTGTGGCTGCCTTACGTGGCGCGGATCGCGGAAATCGGAGGTGGCACCCCACCCGTGCGCCTGCCGTGGGAAGGTATGGGTATGGGAGGTAACTTCGCCCCGGTGCTGATGCTGGGCCTGGGCGCGCTGCTTATCGCCTTGCTGGACTGGATGGTGGCCGCCCTCTCAAGATCGCGCTCGGAGGCCCCCGGCGTGTTGCTACCCACCGGCCTCGACCGGGTAGAGCGCGCCCGAGAAGCTGCTCCCGCCCGTGTCGCAAACGCCTGGGAGGGGGCGGCCCGGCTGCTGATCGCCAACCCGCCGTCCGCCATCTGGTGGTTGTCGCTCGCCTGGTTCGAGGGGGGCGTGTGGGGATTCGGGGCGCTGCTGGGCAGCCTGGGCACCCGGCTTGGGGGGCTACTGGGCCGCCTGGAGGGCCGCTTCTATCTGCCGCTGACGCTGATACTCGTGCTGGTGGCCCTGCTGCTGGCTTCTAGATAGATCACTCTTGTAGGATTGTATTGCTGTAATGCCTGTTTTCCTGCCTCTACTACTGGTCGCGCTTGGCAGCCTGATGCTACTGGTGTTGCGCGACGGTCGCGTGGTACTGGTCGGCCTGGCCGCGCAGTGGCTGGGGCTGATGGGCACCATTATCGCGGTCGCTCCGCAGGGGGGCAGCTCGTGGGGCGTGGTGGCGGTAGAAGGCGTGACGCTGCTCGCATGCTCGTTAGTGCTCTTTATCACGTTGCGAGGTCTCCGTAGCGTGCGTCTCTCCAGCATGCCCGGCCTGTCCGACGAGCGGCGCAGGCTCCTGGCGAGAGCGGAAATAGCCGAGAGCGACATACTGCCACGTTGGAGCCGCGAGGGGCTGGTAGACCAGGCGTGGCTATGGGGCGTGGGCCTAGTGGTGGGCATCGCGGGGTTTGGCCTGGCACGCCTCTACAACCTCGAAGCGCGTGAGGACGGTATACTGGCCTTCTACTGGATAGCACTGTCGGGTATGGTCACGCTGGTGGTGCATGGCACCCGCGACGGCGTGAAGCTGGCGGCGGGGCTAATATCTTTGCTCAATGCCGCAGTGCTAGCCCTGCACCTGCTGGGCGTTGTCGCGCCCGGACCCGTGGCCCTGGGCCTGCTGTCCGCGGGCAGGATCGCCGTGTGTGTGGTGCTGGCCTACACCTGGATGCTGCTCAAAGTGACGTTCATGAGCGCGGACCTGGGCCTGGGCGGGCTGTTCGATGGCAGGGACGGGCGCTGGGCTATGGAAACGGCGCTGGTGGTAAGTGGGCAGGCAGGGGTGGTGGGGAGCGACAACGCGAGTGAGGAGGCTGAAGAGGAGCTAGAGGAGCCGGTCGTCGTGACGTTGGACCCGAAGGAGGTGGCCCCCGGTGGGTGACACTCGGCTGGTCTGGGCGATGTTCCTGCCCCTGGCCGCGGGCCTCGTCTCGATGCTGTGCTGGCTGCTGATCTGGGAGCGGAGCGTGCCCCGCAAGGCGCGGCCCTGGCTCGAACTGGGGGCGCTCTCCGCCGTGTGTGGAGGGCTGCTGGCCGAGAGCTTGCTGCTCATTTTGGCGGGCGGGCGTGCCTCTATGCTCGACCTGCAACTCGAACTGGAGCCGGTATCGAGGGCCGTGCTGCTGACTGTCAACGTGGCCCTGCTATGCGCCGCCTTCATCTCCTGGGAGGAGTTGCTGCACACGGGGGCGCTGCTGGTGCCTGTGCCCTGGGTGGCGTGGGGGGCGTGTCTGGCGTCGGGGCTGCTCGCGGCCACGCTGCTGGTCAACGAGCCGCTGGTGCAGGTGCTGTGCCTGTTCGGGGTGGGCCTGCTCGTGTCGGCGCTGACCCTCCTGCAACCCCGCCCCGAATACGTGGAGGACCACGAGGCGCGTACGGTGCTGGCGTTGCGGGTGGCGGGAGGCTTGAAGCACCTCGTCCTGTCGGCAATAGGCACGGGACTGCTCATCGTCGGCGCGCTGGTGGTGGGGCGCTACGCCTTCAGCCTGGAGAACCGCACCCTGTTACAGACCGGACTGGCGGTGCTGGCGGTGGGCCTGGCGGTGCGCGCCGGGCTGATGCCCTTCTCAGCCTCTTTCACCGATATGCTGCGCACGGTGCCGGGCGTCTCCACGCTCGCCTTTGGTGCCGGGGTGCCTGCCGCAGTCGTGCTGGGCCTGCTCCTACTCTCGCCCATCGAAGGTGGTAGCACGCGGGCCTCTTCCCTGGCCTGGCTAGGGGCCATAGGAGCACTGCTGGCGGGCCTGCGCGCCCTCCACCAGGTACGCAATGCGCAATCGCAAACCCCCAATCAACTAATCGCCATGAGCGTGGCGCTGTCGCTGGGTTGGGCGTTGTTCGGGGTGCTGTCGGGATCGCGGTCTGGGGCCGTGGGTGCCTGCTTGCTGGCTATAAACATGGCGTTGGCGGTGCCGTTGCTGGTGGCGAGTGGCGAAATCAGGCACGTAAGCGCCCGGCTTGCAGGAGTGGGCACTGTGGTGGGCGCGCTGTCGCTGCTGGGCCTGCCGTTGCTTGGGGGCGCTGCTGGTACGTTGCTGCTGTCCCAGGCCACGGTCAACCTGAGCGGCGCATGGCTGGCAGTACTGCTGCTCGGTTCGTTGATGGCGGCGGGGGCCTGGCTAAGTTGGTTGGCGAGGGCGCGGGAGGATATCGGGGAGGCACCCGCCCGCGTGGAGGGTGTCCGCGCATGGCTCTCCACCCCGTTGCTGCTGCTCGTGTGCGTCCTTATAGCCGCCCAGCCGGTGCTGTTCTTCGCATCAGGGCGCATAGCGGAGGCGCTGGCAGCCTGGGCCGTAGTCCCCTGGACTATAGGGCCGTGAGGCGATTTTGGATTTGATTTTTGGCGCGCGTACTGCTGATTAACTACTAACCACTATGTTTGCTGATAGAGCCAGACAAAGATCGATTGCGGTGTACCACTTGCATTTGGGCGGGGCGGATGCCCCGGCGTTGGAGTGGCGGGCGTTGTTCACGCCCAGGTACCAGGCCCGTTTGAAGCAGTTGGGGGTCTGCCTGGTGGACGCGGCTTCGCGGGGGGACGTGGTGGTGGTGACGGGGGTGCTGACGCTCCGCAACCTGGACAGTGCGATGTTGGAGTTGGACGCTATGCCCGCGCGCTCCGTCCTGGTGGCGGCAGGGGACGCGGCCATAGACGGCGGTATATGGGCCAGGAATGACGCGCCGGGACTCGCCCTCTACCCGCTGAGCCACTACGTGGAGGTGTCGCTAGCGGTGCCGGGCAGCCCACCCACCCCTCAGGCGTTGTTGGATGCTCTTGCCACCGCCGCCCGCCTCATCACCAACCCCGGTGCCGACCGAGGGGGCGAGGACACATAGGGGCACGCTAAGAGCCTCACGTACTCCCATCTTACAATCCGAAGAACTAAGCCTCAACCATGTCATTTCGAACGCAGTGAGAAATCTCGTCCTACACCGAAATATTCCCTCTTTCTAACAGAACACGGTCAGTGTGCTCCAGAAAATGGGGGCTTTGGGTGCTGAGGGACGAGATTTCTCACTGCGTTCGAAATGACAATGTGGGGCCTGGTCCTTTCTCTCGTGCATAGGGGTAAAAGTACCAGGGCACCATCTAGAATGCCCCTAAGAATACTTCCTTCCACCGTCCCACATCCGGCGCATCTCACATACTCTAGAAATCTACCTCACTCAACAAGGTACCCACATGGGTACTATCCATTACCGAATCCTTGTTCTAAAATGAGCGTGGTTGGGTCTTACTCTGCCGCTGTCTTTGCATGGAAGGAGGTATGGTGGCGATGCATGAAAGTATGGAGTTCGAGCCTGGGCGGGACCAGGGGGTTGGGGAGAACATTGGGGTCGAGCCGGTGGGTGAGGCTTTAGAGCGGCTGGCTTTACGGGCGCGGGCGGGTGACAGGGAAGCTCGTAACGCCCTGTTCCTGTCGCAGCAGGGGTTGGTAGAGATACTTTCGCGCCGGGCTAAGGGCCTGGTGAGGTCGCTGGAGGGGCGGGACCGCTCGCTTGAGCCGGGCGACATAGACCAGCAGGCTTTCCTGGAGTTTTGCGCGCTGGTGGAGGACTGGGAGCCTGCGCTGATGCCGTTCGTGGCGTACCTGCGCCGCTTGCTGCCCTGGCGCTTGCTCCACTACGTGCGGCGCTCCGTGCGCTACCGTTCGGGCTTGCGCATGCTGCCGCTGACCTCTCTCGCGCCAGCGGATGGAGAGGACGCCGATGAAAGGGGCGAACCCGGCATAGAAGACGTGGCTACACGAGACAAGATAATCAGCATCGAGAGCAGAGACGCCTGGAAGCACCACACGGAGTCGCTGGATGAAGCTATGCGGCGCGCGGTGAGCCTACGCTACGGCCTCGGGTTCTCCAGCCGCGAAATCGCCTCGATGGAAGGCCGCTCCCGCCGCACCATCGACCGCGACCTGCACGCAGCCATGCAGCAGATCAAGCGTAGCGTGCAGGAAGAATGGGAGGACTGTTCTTGATTTGGGAATTGGGATTTCGGAATTCGGATTTAGTAGGTATCCGAGCAAATCCGAAATCCCAATTCTCAATTCCCAAATCACGTCACTGCGTCAGCAGTGGCCGTCCTGGGGGTGTTGGCGCGGCCGCGCATTAGGTCGAGGAGCACGCGGCGCAGGCGCTCTTCGGTGAGGTTGCTTACCAGGCGGCCGTTGGCGGCCACGGAGATGACGCCTCGCTCTTCGCTGACCACCACGGCTACGGCGTCTGAATACTCGGATATGCCCATCGCGGCGCGGTGGCGGGTGCCCAATTGGGTGGCGTTCAGCACGTTCTCGCTGAGGGGCAGGACGGCGTGCCCGGCGACGATGCGGTTGTTGCGGATGATGATGGCACCGTCATGCAGGGGGGTGTTGGGGTAGAAGATGGTGGTCAATAGCTGGCGGGTGACTTCGGCGTCGAGGGGCACGGCCTTGTCTACGTAGTCCTGGAGGCCGGTCTGCCGCTCGATCACGATTAAAGCGCCGTGCTTCTGGCGGGCGAGCACCGCACAGGCCGCCGCCACCTCCTGCGCTGTGGCCTCAATCGCCTTGGTGTTGGCGAATATGCCCCTGTTGAACCAGGTGCCGGTGCGTCCAAGTTGTTCGAGGGCGCGGCGTAGCTCCGGCTGGAAGATGATCGGGATGGCGACGAGGAGGGCGAGGCCGGAGTTGCGGATGAGCCAGGTGAGCGTGGTGAGGGGCAGGAGGCTGGAGAGGAGGGCGGCGGCGAGCCACAGGATGATGATGCCGCGCACCAACTGCACCGCCCGCGTGCCCTGCACCACCGACAGCAGCCAGAAAAATATGAGCGCGACGGCCAAAACATCCAGTATGGTCGCCCAGTTTATCCGCGACAGCACCCACGACACCTGCTCCACGGCCTTCCCCTTTGCCAGCTATGCTGTTATTCTATCCGGCTAAGGTGCATTGGGCAAGTTGTGTTGAGACGGAACCGCCAAGACGCCAAGGCGCAGAGGACGCGCAGAGATTAGGATTATTCGGTTCTAGAAGTCATCTCATAAATAAGAGCGCCGAGAAGTGGCAACGGAGTCTGCCCTTTGTCATTTCGAACCCTTCGGCTACCTCACGGAGTTTACCC
>JALZHG010000420.1 GCA_030914045.1 Chloroflexota bacterium
CGGGGGGAACCGGTTCTCTGGGAAGGCGGGTGGTGGAGCGGCTGCGCGATGGCGGACGCGAGGTAAGGGTGATGAGCCACAGCGGCAGGCCCGGCACGGTCAAGGGAGATCTGCTCACAGGCGAGGGGCTGGAGCAAGCCGTGAGAGGCGTGGACGTGATAGTCCACTGCGCCACGAGCCCCACCAGGACGCGCTGCACTGACGTTGAAGGCACGGAACGACTCCTCCGGGTGGCGGAGCGGGCTGGCGTTTCGCATCTCGTCTTCGTCTCGATAGTGGGCGTCGACCTGAACCCGCACCTGCGCTACTACAGGATGAAGCTGGAGATCGAGCGCAACCTCGAGCGGTCCTCAGTACCGCACACGGTCCTCAGGCTCACCCAGTTCCACGAGGCTGTGCTGAGGGTGACCCGGATACTGGATCGCCTGCCCGTCATGATGATGCCGAAGGATTTCCTGTTCCAGCCCATAGACACCGGGGAAGCCGCCGACCGCCTGGTCGAACTGGCGCTCTCGGAGCCCGCAGGGCGCGTCCCGGACGCAGGAGGTCCTGAGGTCTGGACGACAGCGCAATTCGCGAGGGCCTACTTCGAGGCACTCGGGCGGAGACGGAGGGTCGTAGAAGTCCCTGTGCCAGGCAAGATGGCGAGAGCCGTCCGCAACGGGGCGCAACTCTGTCCCGAGAACAGGTACGGCAAGATCGGCTATGAGGAGTTCCTGAGCCGGACGGTCCATGCAACTACAGTTGACGGGACGACGAGGAAGGAGTTGGCATGAGCAACAAACAAGACCGGCGCCTTTCGCGTCTGGACTGGCTGCGGGTGGGCCTGTTGTTTCTCGCGGCGTCCGGGCTCGGGGCCGGCCTGTGGCCTCTGCCTTTCCCCCGCGCTTTCTACGAGGACTTTCCCCTGCCTGGTAGGGACTGGGTTTCGGCGTTGGGTCCGTACAACGAACATCTAATCCGGGACTATGGTGGGCTGAACCTGGCCTTCGGGGTGCTCTTCCTGTTCGCTGCACTTTTCCCGGAACGACGGCTCGTGCAGGCCTCGCTCGTCGCCTGGCTCTTCTATGCGGTGCCGCACTTCGTCTTCCACGCCAGCCAGATGCACCATTTCTCACTCGGCGATAATCTGGCGCAGCTGATCTCTCTGGGGTTCCTGATCGTCTTGCCGCTGGTGCTGCTCTTACTTCCGGGGACTGGAGAACAATCGAACGAGAACGCAGCAACCGGAGATTTCGCCCGTCCGACCGGCGGAAGCCAACGCCGCATGGCCGGCACTGGTTGGGCGAAGTGGAGGAGACGAACCGATAACGGAGTAGGCGGGGATCTCAGACCAAGAGATGTTGCTAACCGCAAGGAGCCACCGAACTATCGAGGAGTTGCTAATGAAGTTTGAGAACAAGGCACAGTGCTCATCACCGGACGGGGCGGGGTCCTGGCCGGCCAGAGCCCCACAGCGCCGTAGCGAAACGTCTCTCACAACAACCCATCGACTACAGGAGGTTCCATGGTGAACACCTTCTCGTCTCATCCGACACATCCGAAGAAGCGGCGCACTGGCTGGCTGCCGCCGATTCGGCGCAACGGCTACTACGTCCGGCACGTCGCGATCGTGACCCTACTCATGGGGGCGTCAGCCCACTTGGCAGTCATCGCGTTGGGGCGCTCTGCACTCCCACACATCGTCACGCCTCCGTTCGAGCTGCTACTCACGGTGCTCATAGCCTACGTCAGCGTGTTCGGCTGGTTCGCTTGGAGCACGTTCCACTATCGCAGCCGCGGGCAGAAGATCGTGCTCGCCCTGATCTTGGTGTATTTCCCGATCGGCATCCCCATCCATGTCGTCACCATCGTCAACGGGAACACCGATCACTACGGGGTTTTTCCGGATTGGTACAGCTTCGCCATTCTGCCGGTAATGCTGGCCATGATCGCCTTCTTCGCCAGGTTACGTAACGCAGAGACTAGAAAGGAGCACTACCGAATAGGCCGGTGAACCGCAAGCGAAAGAAGAGCTTGCACGACACCAAACGGTGATCATACGGAGCGTGAGGACAGCACTGCGGCAGCTTATGGCCTCGGTCGAGGCATCCCAGGAGAAAACGGTCTGTCGTGCCCTCACGGGCCGCATTTTGCGACCACAACCAAGATGCAAGGTGGTTTGAAGGATGTTCGCGAAGCCTAACGATACGAGCAAGGCACTCATCCTCAACTCAAAATCCGTTCATGGGTTGAGTCGATGGACATTGCGACTCACGGGGGGTTTCTGGCAATCGCCGGAAGCCTCGGGCTGCTCGCCGACACTACGGGTCATTTTTTCGGCGTCGGTCCTATGGCCGAGATGTTCGGCTCGCCCTACACCATCGGTGGCTTCGAGGCGCACGATCTGGCGATCATCCTCGGCGTCTTGCTGTTTCGCGCCGCCAAGCTGGCCGACCGGCGCTCCTGGCACGCTCTCGGCTTGAGCGTTCACCTGCTGTTGGGCACTGTCAATCTGCTGTTCTGGTCATCCTTTCTACGGTTGGATGCTCTCATGATCGGCGTAATCTCCACGGCATGGCACATCATCTGTATGGGCGCTCAAGCTGCTTGCCTATGGCGTGGATCGAGAGCGAAACGCTCATGTTAGTGATGGCCAGGAGGCCCGCACGCTTTGGTGGGGCCCAGCTGGCGCGTGAAGACCGTGAAGAAAACGGGCTCTACGCGGAAGTCACTTCCACTTTATGGTGCACCCTACTGGAGCGGTCTCCGGGGTGGCCGGCTCGCTACCCTCGAGAACCGCCTCGAGGGCGTCAATGAAGTAGTGGCTCCTCACTGCTGT
>JALZHG010000421.1 GCA_030914045.1 Chloroflexota bacterium
TGGTAGAGGCGGCCGAGGCGATGGGAGACGGAGCCGGCGAGGAGGAGTCCGAAGTCTCGGGGGACGGTGCCGCCGGACAGGCAGCCGGACAGGCCCAGCAGGCGGTGGGACAGGCCACGGATCAGGCCGGACAGGTAGCCGGCCAAGCTCAGGACACCGCCGGTCAGGTCACCGGTCAGGCCGGACAGGCCGTCCAGGGCGTCCAAGACACAGTAGGCGGGCTCACCGGCGGTGGCCAGCAGCAGCAGGGCGGCGTCGGAGGAGTTGTGGGCGGAGTCACCGATCAGGTCGGGCAGGTGGCTCAAGGCGTGCAGGACACCGCCGGACAGGCAGCCCAGCAGGCGCAGGACACCGCCGGACAGGCAGCCCAGCAAGGACAGCAGGCCGTGGGGCAGGCAGCCCAGCAGGGACAGCAGGTCGCGGGGCAGGCTGCCCAGCAGGCCGGAGGAGGCCAGCAGCAGCAGCCGGACGCTACGGCGGCTGCCCAGCAGAAGGCCCAGGAGCTGGGTGTGGACCTCTCCCAGGTGCAGGGTTCCGGGGCTGGTGGGCGCATCACCGTCAGGGACGTGCAGGCCGCCGCGAACCAGTAGTCGTAGATCCTGACGAGCGGGCGCAGGGAAGGAGGTCAGCTCTGTATGGACGATAAGGCCAAAGGCAAGGCCAAAGAAGCCTTCGGCGCCTTGACGGGCGACGAGGCCAAGAAGGAGGAAGGCCGGGCGCAGCAGAGAAAGGCTGCCGCCGAAGAGGAAGCAACACAGCAGCAAAGAACCAGACAGACGAAGGAAGAGGCCAGGCAGGCGGAGAGGAAGCGGGACAGGGAGAAGGCGAAGGACAAAGGTCTACTGGGCGGCCTGAGCGACGTCACGGACCCATTGACTGGACGTGATCGGGGCTCCAAGTCCTGAGAGCGAGGACGCTTCGCAAGAGCCGGGCACGCAGGCGCATCCGGGCGGGATGCTCTTAGAGAATGCGCTTGCGTGCCCGGCGCAAAGTGAAGTGACCGAGGCAGTCCACGAATGGAAGGCATTCTCTAACTCGCGGCGGTTTGAGGGGCCGTGAGCTTCCGAAAACAGCATCGTGGGTTGTGCTAGGGGTGGCTGCGGGAGGAGGTTTACGACTGTCTTTCAAGTGCTATCCCAGAAAGTCGGCAAGTTTAGCGTAACTATGAGGATCTGAGTAGCGACAAACCGTCCCCCCTCGGCGCGCAGGTGAACGAGAACAAGAGGAAGGGCCGGGGTTCTTGGCTATCTAAGGGTCCGGGACACTGTTCGCGGCAAAGCGACACGAAAGCAGCAAGACATAAAAACAGCAAATAATATGATCGGCAAGGAGGGAAGTGCATATGAGCAGGCGGAGGAGAGCCGGTGGCAGAAGGGGCGCGAAAAGAGCCGGTGGCTTGAGAGGCGTGGGCCCTGGTGGTTCGAAGGGCAGAGTTAAGATATCCTCGGTAGGCCCCACCGGAACGATCAGTAGCTCCAGCCCCCGCGTGCGGGCGGTGGTGACGGACAACGAAACCACCCTGTCCAAGTCCGACATATCCGTGTACCTCGACGGGAAGGAGATAAGGGGGTTTAGCTACCAACGGTCTACTGGCAACCTGAGTTTTACCGCTCGCGGGCTCTCATCAGACACCCACACGGTCGAGATAGAGGCCAGCGCCGCCGAAGGGAGCAAGACTGCCAGGAAGAGTTGGTCCTTCGCCGTACAGTGAGGAGACCTGAAAGACAACCGGTTCTCGAGCGCGAGCCGGGTTCCGGTTCGCATTCGCGGCTGGCAAGCCAGGCTATGCTTCCGTGAGGGCTCCAGGAGAGGAGCAAAATGGCCAATGACGCGAGCGGCAACAAGACTGGGGTACGCAAGTTCAAGGAACAGCTCGTCAAGGCGGCCCGGATGTACGCCATGTGCCAGAAGGCCGGGGTCGCCGAGCCTCTGGACGTCGTGGCGCTGGCGGTCGCGGCGTTCGAAGAAATGCCGCTCAAGCAGGCCATCGTGCTAGTGAGGTCAAACGAGCAGAACGTGAAGGATTTGGCCTGGGCTTTCAGTAACTCGAGCTCCGCCCAGGAGTTCGAACAAAGGGTCAAGGAGATACGAACCTTGCCGAACGATGGACAGCGAGCACCAGGTTAGATGAGAGATTGACCTTGGTAAGCTCCCGCGCGACCTAGCTTCGTAAACCTGCCGCGCCGCTGGGTGCTAGGAGCAGCCTCGTCCCGAGTATGTTGAGCTCCTCGTCCATGATCTGCTCGAAGGTGTTCCCCAGCTCGTCCTTCGCCAAGCTCACCAGCCGCCCCTTCTCGTCCACGTATTCCGCCTCCACCGGCAACTCTGCGACGCTGCCGATCACGTCCTCGTCCACGATCTCCCCGTTCTCGTCGTAGGTAGTCTCGACGATAAAGCCGGCTTCGTCCACGCTGCGCCGAACTGCGGGTCCACCTTCGTCGGAAGCGTCCGCGGCCTGAGCTGGGTGCCGCCCGCTTAGCCTCTTGACCAGTTCGCTCTCTCTTCCTCTCCCTCGTACGTCCTCTACGGCGATCCGAAGCGCTACCTCGGCGATCTCGGACCTGGAAGAGCGAACATCTCTCTCTAGCTCGAGCTGGAGGTTGTCCAGCTCTGTGATGAGCTGTTTGGAAAGGTTGAACGTGATCCCCACCCGCTCTGGATGCTCCTCCCAAGAGACGGTGCCTTCGCCTACGGCAGAACGCGAGCGTGTTTTTGGGTCGGTACCGCGCAACTCGCGAGACTCCGAAGGAGTTCGTTCCCCGCCTGAGGCACCAGAACCCTCACCCAAGATGGTTCCCATAAGGTCTTCGGGCACT
>JALZHG010000422.1 GCA_030914045.1 Chloroflexota bacterium
CTGCACGGCCACCGGTGTGGTCTGCGCATGCGATCGGGTCGCCTGTACACCCTCCCACGCCGCCAGCCCGACGACCAGCACACTGAACCCGACCACCCAAAGTATTCGTCGCATGGTACTCCTCCTGTAGTCCTTCGCGAGCTGATCCCCCAAAGGCTGTGTTCACTCACTAGGATACTATTGACCGCTGCATCAATCGCTAATATCTGAGGGCATTGTATGGTACGCTTCCGTCATGCCAGCACAACGCAAGCAGGAGCCAACCGATTGGCGTGAAGGACGACGACAGCGCGGCTGGGAATTGCACGAGCCGGGCTGGAAGCAGACAGCGATTGCAGCAGCGTTGGGGGTGACGCAAGGCGCCGTCAGTCAATGGGTCAAACGGGGTCGCGAAGGTGGGGTTAATGCTCTGCGGCGGCGAACTGCACCTGGCTCGTCCCCGCGCTTGACCGCGAGGCAGCGGACACAACTGGTCGAGGCACTGGCCAGAGGCGCACCCGCGTTCGGCTTTATCGGTGAGGTCTGGACGACCAAACGCATCGCGGCGCTCATCAAGGAGCGCTTTGGGGTGTCCTACCACCCCGCGCATGTCAGTCGCCTCGTGCGGGCGTTAGGCCAGAGCGTGCAGGTGCCGGTCACGCAGGCCACCCAACGGGACGAAGCCGCGATTCAGGCTTGGCACGCCGAGCGCTGGCCGGCGCTCAAAAAAAGGCCGAAGCCGAAGGGCAAACCATCGTCTGGGTAGACGAAGCGGACTTCTACCTGCTGCCGGCCCGGGTCCGGACCTATGCGCCGCGTGGCCAGACACCGGTCCTGCGGGTACCACTCACGCATGATCATCTGTCAGCCATCAGTGCGTTGACGGCGCGCGGACGGGTGTTGATGCAGGTGCAAGAGGAGGCCTTTCGCGGCCCACGGGTGGTGCGCTTTCTCCGCCATCTGTTGCGGCATATTCCGGGCAAACTGCTGGTGATCTGGGATGGGGCGCCGATCCACCGCAGCAAGGTCGTCAAAGCCTTTCTGGCGGAGGGCGGGGCGGAACGGCTGTGGTTGGAGCAGTTACCAGCCTACGCTCCCGAACTCAATCCAGTGGAAGGCGTCTGGCGCTCCCTGAAGCGGGTCTGCTTGCGGAATGTCTGCTGTCGCGCATTGAGCGAGTTGCGCTATGAACTGCGCCTTGCCACTGCACGCCTCCGGCATAAGCGGGAGGTGCTTAAGGGATGTATCAAGCATGCTGGTCTCGTACTTTAGCTCTTTATGCCGTAATCAGTAGCTACCAATGCAGCGGCCAATAGGTGATCTGCTATCACCGCCCGCCCTCGCCCTGCAATGCGCTATCAATGTCTCTCAATACTGGCCAAGCTCCGTCGGTCGTATTGGAGATCACCGTGACCTGCAGCTCTGTGTCGCGATTCACACGCGACTTGAATGAAACCCCCGCGTCGCAACCGGTGATGTATACCTCACGGGTTTGGCCCTCGTCCGCAGAAATCCAGAGCCCATGACCGTAATACGTGTGCTCACCCTCCGTCTCGACTTTCACGTACGGCTGGGCATAGATCTCGACCAACGCTTTCGGCAAGATTTCATAACTCCAGAATGCCTTCCATAAGGTTGTGATATCTTGCACTGTGGTAAACGCGCCTCCATCTGAAGCCCCAATAATCGGAAGATTGAAGATATTCGTTCGCCATCCCTCGGCTTCTTCCACGTAGCCCAGCGCCGTCTTCTCGGGCAGTTTGTTCAGCGCGAAATACCCAGACTGATTCATGCCGATCGCCTTGAAGATCGCCTGCTCAACAAAATCCTGATACTTCAGGCCGGTCAGTTCTTCAATCACCACCCCCAAGAGAATATACCCGCCATTCGAATAGGAGAAGCGTTCCCCCGGCACGAATTTCATGGCCTCATCTGGAAACAGAGCCAAGTAATCTCGTGGGCCTTTCAAGGCATAGGACGGGGTGCTGAGGATAAAGGTATCAAAGTCGGTTATTTTCTCTTCATCATAGTAGTCCGGAATACCAGACGTATGGGTGAGTAAATGCCTGATGGTGATCTCCTGCGAATAGCGAGGGAAGTTGAGCGCGATACAATCCGTCAACTTCGTGGAGAACGATAGTCTCTTCGCTTCAATGAGCTTACCAATGGCTAAGGCGGTGAAGAATTTGGTGCCCGAAGCGATGCCGAAGCGTGTTTCTAGCGTGTTCGCGATCTTGTTGCTCCGGTCGGCATAGCCGGCTGCTCGTTCATAGAGCACCGTGTCGTGTTGACGAATGTAAATGACCCCTGAAAAAGCGTGTCGGTCAATGGAGGTATCTACTATGTTCGTAAGCTTTGCTGCGTCCATCGTCACCTCCGATCATCTGACTGGTAAACGTAGCCCGACGTGCTGCTGGAAATTGCGGCCTACCATTGATTATACGCCGGGACGCGAAGCACGATTGGCATCATGCGCCTTGACCCACGCCTGGCGGCGAAAGGACGATGTTTTATCGACGTAAGTGACAGCAGGTGAACCCTGCGTCAACGGTTCGACGATCAGATCCCTTCTATGTTCAAACCATCGTGCGTACGGTGCTTCCCGCTCGTTCACAAATATTGACCGCTGCATTGAGAGCTATAGAACGCGGCATAAATGTCTAATATTGGTATGCCTTTCTAAAGGCACATTGCAGTACGGAAATATTAGTTCTTTATGCCGTGGTCAGTAATATAGTTGTGGCTGATTTATGCGGCAAAGCAAGCTAAAAATATTAGCAATTGATGCAGCGCTCTATAAGAGCTCCAGCCACAGACAACGGCGCAGGCGCTGAT
>JALZHG010000180.1 GCA_030914045.1 Chloroflexota bacterium
GGTATGTGGGTACTGAGGGACGAGATTCTTCGCTGCGCTCAGAATGACAGAGGGGGCAGGGTCGCGTCTTACGAGCAGAGTCTAATTCACGTACCAATTACCACAAGTCGCATCACGTTTCACGTTTCACGTTTCAGACCCGCCCCATCTCTCGTAGTAGACCTGCTGCTCCAGCTTCTTGCGACCGCGCTTGAGGGAGGGGGAGGGCACGTCGGGGGCGCGGTGGCCGATGGGGATCACGCCGACGGGGGTGACTTCGGCGGGCAGGTTGAGCAGCGAGCGCACAGCGTCGAGGTCGTGCGTCCCGGCGAAACCGGCGGCAAGGCCCTCGTCCACCACGGCTAGCAGCAGTATCATCACCGCGCAGCCGATGTCCATGTGCCAGTATGGGACGGGCCATTCGATTTCGGTGCCGCCCGGCTCCATCTTGTCAGGCTCACGGTAGCGGCTGTGGTAAGCTTCCTCGCTGGTGCAGGGCACTACCAGCACAGGCGCTCCCGAAATGAATGGGTGGAAGCCCCTGCTCACATAGTGTTCCTCTCCGCACAGGTCGGCCAGCGCCTTTTTCGTCTCAGGGTTGGTGACCACCACGAACGACTGGCCCTGCGTGTAGCCCGCGCTCGGGGCGTGCTGGGCCAGTTCCAGTATCCGGCTGATGACCTGTGGGTCCACCGGCTCCGGCGAGAAATGCCTCACCATCCGGCGCTTGAGCACTACCTCTGCAAACTCCATATCGGCTCCTTTTTGGTTGCATATCGTGGGAAGGCTTTTGAATGGAAACAGGGGGCAACCTGCGCCCCAATCCCATGTTAGAGATACCAGCCCGATAGCTGTAGATAGCACCTTTCCTCTACGTCGGCGTCCTGCGGCCTCCACCAGCGGGCCAGCGATAGGCGGACGAGCGTGTTGGCAGGGATCAGATCGGCGGGCGGGGCGTAGCCTACGTAGGGGATCAGGCACGCGCCTTGTGGGCGTGGGTACCTGTAGTACACCTTCTTATCTACCACCTTTTGCAGTGGCTTGTCCGTCAGCCAGAACCCCGTGCTCCTGCCGGGCACGCCCATTATGTCGTTGACGTAGCCGTGCCCGTGGTAGGTGAAGCGCACCAGGCCCTCGAACGTCTGGTTCAGAGCGCCGCACCAGGGGGAGAGGCGTTCCAACAGGAAGCGTTTCAGTTGCACCTCCTCCCCGATCTTGCGGGCCTTACGTACGTGTACGTCCTCCAAGTGGGGCGGGCGCACCTCCCTGGGTGCCTCACACTCTAGCTGCCACAGGTCGCCCACTTCGTACGCGGTGTCCCCAGGTTGCGGTGAGCCGTCGGCCTGCATCAGCCTGAGACTGCGGTCGGGGTCCAGCGCCACGCCACCCACGCAGGCGTACCTTTGCATGCGCGTCTTCGCGACGATGAGCACCCTCATGCTGTGTACGGACTTCATACACCCTCCCGGCGAGGCCATAGCTGCTACCGCGGCGGCCTTATATCCTCTACCTCCAGACCTAGCTCCTGCTTGAGCTTGCCCGCCAACAGCGAACGGTGGCAGGCCTCCGGTGCGCCTTCGACGCAGAACAGGCACACCGTCGTTGCTTCCGGCCCCACCTGTTCGAGGAACCGCGCCGCGTCGAATTCGGCCAACCGCTCCTGCTCGTAGCTGCGCGTGAAGGTGTCGCTCAACACCAGCCGCTTGCGTTTAGGTATGCCCGTGGTCTTGTCAGCGTCGTCCTGCATCGAGCGAACGTCTCCGCTGGGCGCCAGCTCCTTCATATGCAGGTAGCGCATGCCCATCTCGGCCAGCCGCTTCTGCAAGTATGCGCTGTTGGCGAAGCGGTAGAGCGGACCGCGCAGGCCACGCCTGGCTCTCACGTCGCAGAAAGTGTCCACGCCGGCCGCTTGAAGCGCCCCAAAGAACTCCTCTTCCGAGAAGCCGTACACCCCGATTGTCACGATTTTGGGCCGCACTGTGCAACCTCCTGTGCGCTCATGTCTTGGCGTAGCCCTTGCGCGAAGTAGAGGTGCCTGGATTGTCCTCGAAGAAGGACAACTGGCCGTGAGTTATCTCCTCCAGGGCCTCGGCCTGCGTCTTCAACTCGCCTTGCTCGTCTATGTGGCGCACCTCTACGCCCAAAGCCTCCAGCGTCACCCCTATGAGCTTGCTCCTGTGGCATTCGTGGGGCTTGCCTTCGCTGCACATGAGGGCCAGGGTAAGCCCCTTGTCCATGGCGGTCCGCAGACGCGCTATGCCCTCCTTGTAGAAAGGGGCCTCGCGCAGCTTCACATAGTCTACCTTCTCGCCGCTGTAATACTCCGGGGCGGCGGGCCTGCCGCCCAGCGCGTCGCCCATGAACACGTAGCGCAGCCCCGCCTCGCGTATGCTCTGCTCCAGGGCGGCCTTTGTGTACTCCGGCTTGTGCCGCGAGTATGGCTGCGAGCGCACGTCAACCATGTACTCGACTTTGTAGCGGCGCAACGTGGCTATCAATTCGTCCAGGCCGCGCGCGCCGTAGCCTATGGTGTATATAACGCCCTCGCTCAATCCCTTTGCATCCTCTCCGGTGCTCACACCTATCTTCAAGCAGTTCGTTTCAACTGTAGCACACCCTGTCAACATGGCAAAGCAGTGTCGAAGTTGCTGCCGCCAACGGGAACAATAATTAGATGCGATGCGAAGGGGCCGCGCTTCTGGACCGCAGGGTAGCGCATGTGCACGCGGAGATTGCAAGAGAAAGTAAAGAGTAATAAGAGAGCAGAGGAGAGTGATAAGTATGGCAGTTGTACGCAGGCATATAGGTCATATATCCGTAGAGAGCGGGCGGCTCGTGCTGGTAGACCCGATATTTTTGAAGCGGTGGCGGGCGGGGGAGTTCCGGCAGGAGGTGCCTGGGTTCTTGAACAGCTACGATGAGGCCTGTAAGATCACCTTGAAGGAACCCTGGTACGGCTGGATGCTGGACGGCGAGGCGCTGGTGGTATCCCCGCCCGACGGCGACGACCAGTACCCCGTGTACGGCTACTTCACCGAAGACGGCCTGTGCGTGAAGCTCGACTTAGTCCTGAGCCTCGAAGCCGCCGACTGGAACGACCTGCTGGAGTGGGAGTTGACTCAGATAAGGAACGAAGCGAACGGGGAGTGAGGTAATTGGTAATTACGAATTGCGAATTACGAATTACAAGATATTGCAAAGCGGCTCACGAGGTATGTAGTCTCGTGAGCCGCTTTGTTGAGTGTTCATGCCCCAGGTGTTCACGGCAATTACTAATTCGTAATTCGTAATTCGTAATTCGTAATTACCTCAATCCCCGCAGTCGGGGCCGTAGACCTCGCGCAGGAATTGGCGGGCCGATCCCAGGTCGAAGTCTAGGGTGACGGTGGTCTGGCCGTTATTGAAGCCACGAAGCGAGCGGTTGATGGCATTTTCAAGGCTGCCGGACTCGTAGCGGGCTGAGAGTGCGTCGTCGCCCTTGAGCACTAACCAGGAAGCAAGCCCGTTCAAGTACGCGCGTGTCTCTTCCTCGACGCTGCAATTGGCACGGGCCGGGGCGACCTGCCCGATTACGTTGGCAGCGTGGGTGGCCTCGTGCGCTATCACGCTCGCCAGGGCTTCCACCGAGGCCCCTTGCTCCCGTTCGGGCACGATGATCACGTACGGGCGGGTTCTGCTGTAGGTGGCTACGAACGCCCCGGCCACGCCTTCCTCGGTAATCTCGGCGAACTCTACAAAAATCCTGTTACGCACGATAAGGCCGGGTATCCACCTGAACTGCGGGGTGCGTCCAAGGGCCTGCACCGCGGGCAGCAACTCGTCGTCAACGAAGTTGCCCAGTTCGGGTGAGTCGGTGAGGTCCTCGTCACCCGCCAGGAGGTAGGGGATGAGCACGCGGGCCAAGGGGTCGAGCTGCCGGGCGCGAGCGTACTCCATGCCGAGGAGGCCGAGCAGCACGTTATCGCTGGGTGGGTTCTCGGGGTGCCACTCGAAGCGGTTGCGCTCGAAGTACTGCACCGTGTACTGGCGGCCATCGGTAGGGCTGACCTCCACTATCTCCTCGGAGATGGGGTAGCCGAACACCGCGAGACCGCCGTTGTTCAGCCAGAAGGTGAAGAAGGCGTTAGACAGGTTGTGCCCGGTCTCCTCGAAGAAGTGGGAGGTGGGGGTGCTGTTGCCCGCGGGCAGCCGCTCGAAGAAGATGCCCCTCTGCTCGGTGGAGACCACGCCCAGCCGGGTGAGGAGCACCTGCTTGCGGGGGTCGCTGGAGATTTCGGGGTGCCACTCCAGGCGAACTCGCTCCAGGTACTGCACCGCCATTCCGTCCTCCATGATAGCCTCGGTTATCGGCAGGCCCAGCACGGGGGTAGCGCCATGCGTCTCCCAGTACTCGAAGAAGATGCCGCGCAGGAAGTGGCCGGTGTCCTTGAAGTAGCGGAATTTGCCCTGGCTGACTGCGGCAGGAGCAGGGATAGGTCCGTCAGTCCCCGCTGCGGGCGGCTCCGGTTGCGCTGGCTGGTCCTGTCCGGGTTGCTGGGCGTTCTGGCTCGTGAGAGGGGCTGCTACCTCGGAGGTGAGGTCGGCGGGCTGCGCCGTCTGCGCCGTCTGCCCCGTCTGCCCCAGCTGCTCGGCCCAGGCGTGGCGAACGCCTTCCGGCAGCGCGGCCCCGGTGAGCATAGCAAAGAGCGCAAGGGCAATAAAGAGCGTGCGGAATGCGCGCGGGATGTGTGTACCTGTGTGACTGTGCATAGCTTTCTTTTCCAGGAGCCGGGTTGGAGTCGTCGGTGTTTGAGGATAGGGCGTCAGGTAAGTATAACAGAATCCCTGAACTCAGGCGGTAGCCCGCTCTTATACAAGCTCAAACACGGAATGTTCTACGGATGTTCTATAATGTAGCCGATACTCAGACCTCGTCGCGATCAATAACATTACTGCACGATAACTTACGAGCCTGGTAACCAGAAGCAAACGCTGCCGTACACTACAACGTAACGTATAATCTAAGTAGTCTATCTGGCAGGTGCCCCGTCTGCATACATGAGTAACAAGTATGACCCTGGTGATAACATTCTCGCACTTGCAACTGAAATAGAAGGAATCAAGAACGGGCCACTGATCCTTCGCTACGCTCAGGATGACAGAGGGGAATAGGGTTCCGTATAAGAAGCGGAGTCGAAGCCGCGAACCCTATCCAGCAAACCGCATCACGTTTTACGTTTCACGTTTCACGTTTCACGTTTCAGGACCAAAGGAGTAAGTCACATGCTACGGGGCGTGCTTTTCGACATGGGTGGCACTTTGCTGGAATACAAGCGCGAGGACTGGTCGGCGCTGGACGTGCAGCTAAACAGCGACCTACACACTTACATCGCCTCGCGCGGGCACGCCGATAAGCTGCCACCCCTGGACGAGTTCCTAGAGGTGTTCAACGTACGCACCCGTACCAACTGGGAGCAGGCGGCACGCACCCAGAAAAGCTTCAACATGCTTCACCTGCTGGACGAGCTGTTCAGCGAGCACGGCATCTCCGAAAAGCCCACCGGCGACTACCTGCTGCCCTGGTACAAGGGCGTAAGCGATATCACATACATCAGGCCCGACGTTAAGCCCACGTTGGAGCGCCTGCGCGATAGTGGCCTCAAACTGGGATTGGTGTCCAACACGGCCTGGCCGTCCACCATTCACGACCCCGACCTGGAACGGTTCGGGCTGCTCGACTTGCTTCCGTGCCGCATTTACTCGTGCGAGCTTGGCTGGGAGAAACCCGCCCCACGCATCTTCCGCGCCGCGTTGGACTGCATTGGCCTGGCACCCGAAGAGACCGTTTTTGTGGGTGACTTCCGCCGCTACGATATCGCGGGCGCTCATGCGGTAGGCATGAAGGGCGTCTGGAAGCGCATAGAAGGTCGCCCCGACGACGTGGACGACGCCGGCGTGGTGCCCGACGCCACCATCACCACCATAGGCGAGCTACCGGAGGCACTAAGCGTGCTATACGGATTCGGGATTTGAGAGGACCACAGCCAAAGCACATGGCCCCTTCTTGCCATTTCGAACGCAGTGAGAAATCTCGTCCTTCACCACCCAAAGTAGCACCTTTCCTATAGCACCATACTCTCATGAGAGAACAGGAGTATTGGGGTAAGAGACGAGATTTCTCACTGCGTTCGAAATGACAAAATAGTCGCTGTTGATTCGAAAGTCTCTCACCAAACCAAATTCGAAATTCGCAATTCGAAATTCCAAATCCACCATGATTACAGTACCGAAAGAAATTTGCACGGACCTGGACCTGGCGCTCACCAAAGAGTGGGTGGTTGCTAACGGCATCGGGGGATACGCTTCCAGCACCGTCACGGGGGCGAACACGCGTAGGTACCACGGCTTGCTGGTGGCCTCGCTCAAGCCGCCCGTGGACCGCACGGTGCTCCTGTCCAAGATTGACGAAGAGGCCATTGTAGGCAAGCAGACCTTCTACCTGGGCACCAACGAGTACCCGGACGGCAAAGTGCTGCCCGGCGGCTTCGAGCACATCGACGGGTTCAGCATACAGGACGGCATACCCACTACCACCTTCCGGCTGGGCAAGGCCCTGCTGCACAAGACGGTCTGGATGGAGCACGGCCAGAACACCACCTACGTCCGCTACACATACGAGGGGAGAGGCCCGTGCGAGCTGGTGTTGCACCCGCTGTGCAACTACCGGGACTATCACGACAGCACAACCGGCTCGCCGGACCATGACTTCAGCATAGAAGAACTACCTACCGGCTGCTTGATAACCGCACGGCCCGGCGCGACTCCCTTCTGGCTCACCACGTCGCCGGAGGCAGCTTTCGAGCGCCAGGCTGGTTGGCTCTGGAACTTCGTGTACCGGGGCGAGGTAGCACGGGGCTACGACGACACGGACGACCTATATACGCCGGGCGTGTTCCGCGTGGTGCTCAAGCGGGGGCAGAGTGTTACAGTAGTTGCCAGCACCGAGCCGCCGGAAGTCACGTCCCATGTGGCAGAGGCGTTCGAGCGCGCGCGGGCCAGGGCCAGGGGGCTGTACAGAGCGGCGGGGCTGAAACGCGGCGACGAAAACGGCGATGCCGCCGACCCAGACACTCCCCTCGACGCTATGGTAGCCCAACTGGTGCTCGCCGCCGACAGTTTCATAGTGCAACGCAAGGTAAGCCGAGGTGGAGACACAATAGAAACGCCGAGCGTGCTGGCGGGCTACCACTGGTTCACCGATTGGGGCCGCGACACCATGATTTCGCTGCTCGGGCTTACGCTGCCAACTGGACGAGGGCGTGAAGCGGGCAAGGTGCTACAGACCTTCGGCATCTTCACCCGCGACGGCCTCATCCCCAACCACTTCCCCGACTCCGGCGCTGCCCCGCATTACAACACCGCCGACGCCACGCTCTGGATGTTCGCGGCGACTGAGGGGCTTGCCAGGGGCAGGGGCAATATTACGGTGGCCCGCAACCTCTACCCGCTGCTGGCCGACATCATAGCCTGGCACCTGCGCGGCACGCACTACGGCATCAAGGCGGACCCCGAAGACGGCCTGCTCATGGCGGGCAGCGGGGGCATGCAACTCACCTGGATGGACGCCAAAGTAGAGGATTGGGTGGTAACGCCACGACAGGGCAAGGCCGTGGAGATCAACGCCCTGTGGTACAATGCCCTGCGCGTGATGGACCAACTGCGGGTGTCGTTGGGCCGCACAATCGTGCGCGGCGGCAAAGAGGAGTTGCCCGACTTCCACGCGCTCGCCAACCAGGTGCGCGAGTCGTTTCGCAGGCGCTTCTGGTTCGACGGCGGCAACTACCTGTTCGACGTGATAGACGGGCCGAACGGCCACGACTTCTCCATACGCCCCAACCAGGTGTTCGCCATATCTCTCAGCAACGACCTGCTCACGGTGGACCAACAGCGTCCCGTGCTCGAGTGCGTGCGCAAGCACCTGCTCACCCCCTACGGCCTGCGCACCCTCTCGCCCGAAGACCCCGGTTATCTTGCCAACTACGCTGGCAACCGCCGGGAGCGCGACGGTGCCTATCACATGGGCACCGTGTGGCCCTGGCTGCTGGGGGCTTACTTCGATGCCGTGCGCAACGTGGAGGGCGCGGAAGCCGCCGCCGAGGAACTCCGAAGCATGCTCCCCACGCTCCGCAAGCACCTCGCGGACGCCGGGCTAGGCTCCATCAGCGAAATCTTCGACGCCGACCCACCCCACGCTCCCAAAGGCACCATCTCCCAGGCCTGGAGCGTAGCCGAACTCCTCCGCCACATCTGGGGACCAAACCGCTTGCTCTAGGATTATATGAAACCGCAAAGGCGCAAAGAGCGCAAAGGACACTAACGAACAAGTAGGAGTGTTTGCCAAAAAGGACCAGGG
>JALZHG010000021.1 GCA_030914045.1 Chloroflexota bacterium
CCTCTGTGCTGGTGGCGGCAGAACCCCCGATGGCCGGCAAGACCACCACCCTCACCGCCCTGCTCGACCTTATGCCGCCCGGTACGAAGCGGGTGTACCTGCGCGGGCATTACGAGACTTTTGACTTCACCCGCGAGGAAGACGCCGACCCCCGCAACACCTACGTGCTTGCCAACGAGATGAGCGACCACCTGGCCGTGTACCTGTGGGGCTCGCGCATCTACAAGACGTTCGAGCTGATAGAGCAGGGTTACGCCATAGGCTCCACCATGCACGCCGAGACGATTGAGGACGTGGTCGCCATCCTCAACTCGGACCCGCTAAAGGTACCGCCCAAATGGATAGCCAACCTGACGCTGGTAATCAACCTCTACGTGAGCAGCACCTACGGCCGTGGGGTGCGCCGCTTCAACGCCGTGAACATGCTCGGTCCCGGTAACGAGGACGGCAGCGCCTTCATGCTCCCAGGCGTGGAGCCGACCCTCCTCTCAAGCTGGGACCGCCCCGGCGACACCTTCGACCATCGCTTCATGCGCCCGGAGGTACTCGCCAAGCTGGCCGCCTGGGCCAACTGCACGCCCGAAGAGTGGCAGGAGGACATAGCGCGGCGCAAGGCGTACCTGGATGGGTTGCGGGAGGAAGGTGTGCTGGGGATTGGGGCAACGCGAGGGGCGTTGGAGAGGTTTCCGCGGTTGGTGCAGCGCTGAGCTATCTGATACCGCCTGAAAGCTCTAGCGGTCCTCACTTTATCAGAGGGATTATATAATTCTCTGTATAGAGGTAGATTGCAGCTACTGTAAATATTACAAATAAGATTACGTGGGTCTCATGCCAGCGCCAGAAATTCCTTAGACGCGGCTTTTCCCTGAGTCCTTTACCAACTTCTCTATCCAGCAGTTCGACTTCCTCACGTCTGTAGTCGAGCCAGGACAGTACCCCTATTATCAGAGAAAGCACAATAAAGGCAGCAATCAGAACCAGCAGGCCCAGCAGGCCGTAAATGCCGGCGCGTGCTGCACTTGCATCAATGTTCAACTCCTGCCAGCCGACAAAGAGAGTAATACCACTGCCGATAATTGCACTCGCTAGTACTTGGAACAGAGTCAGGTACCGATAGAGGTTGCCATTCAGAGCCTGAATCTCTTTGAGGATGTATTTGTATCTCTCTAGCGCGTACTGATCCTTGGGGTTCCCATCTGTAGTTGTCGTGTTTTGTTGCGGTGGCTGGTTCGCCACGTAGGACCCCCTCCAACTGGTGAGAATAATCTGCTAACCCTAAGCCGCTAAGCGATGCCTCTTGATATCCGCAAGTGCAGGTAGTATAACTTACCTAAAGCCGCCTGTATAGTGATTGTGTCATTGCCATAGATAGGGAGTGTGCTTACCGTGCGCGAACCTGAGAAACTTAAAGGCAAGCTAGCCAAGGATCGTAACATGCGCTCGGCTGTTGATGCGCTGATCGCAGACTTCGAGCCGTGGTTTAGGGATAGCAAGCTCCCTTTCTTTCCCGACTATACCGATCACGGTATCAATCATGTCGAAGATGTGCTCACGAGCGCCACTTCCCTTGTGAGCGACAATGCATGGAAGGTCATTACGGCGCAAGATGCTGGTATTTTGATAATAGCCACACTGTTACATGATTGTGCGTTGCACCTCACCGAAGATGGTTTTATAGCATTAATTACAGGGCAAACTAAGCACCATGGCGTTAGGGGATTCGATAACAAGAGTTGGCCCGAGTTGTGGAACGATTTTCTCTTCTCTGCGATGCGCTATGATGATCGCACCATAGAAGCCATATTCGGTCAGCCAGTGACAATGAGGCGTCCTCCACTAGACGCAAGTGAAATGACTCAGCAGGACCGCAAACTCATCGGCGAGTTCCTGCGTCGCCATCATGGACGGCTTGCCCATGAAATTGCTCTTACTGGCGTGCCGAGCCTGGCAGATAAGACCATAAGGGTATCGGATCGACTCGATAGCGACCTAGCAGACCTCGCCGGACTTATTGGCCGGAGTCATAGCCTGCCACTTAGGTCTACATTCGGCTATTTGGGCGAGAATTTTCACCAGCGTTCATACCGTGGAGTTCATGCAATTTACTTGATGGTTCTACTGCGTATTGCAGACTACCTGCAGATACAATCTGAACGCGCTCCGAAGCAAATGTTGCAGGTAAAAAGAATTCAGAGTCCCATTTCCAGGCAGGAATGGAATGCGCATGGTGCAGTGGTAAACATCGTGCCAAACGAACTTGATCCTGAATCGATTCTAATCCAAGCGAAACCTCGCGATGTGAAAACATATCTCCGCCTAAAAGAGTGGCTTGAAGGCATTCAATCGGAGCTTGATACCTCCTGGGCCGTGTTAGGGGAGGTTTACGCGCCAGTCGGAGCCTTGAGGAATTTAGGTCTCGTGCTTCGTAGGGTGCGCTCAAACCTGGATGATGAGGAAACCTTCGCTAAGCAGGCACCTTTCGTACCCAAGAGGATCGAGTTTGACATTGCTCGTGCTGAGACTCTCAAGCTGTTGATTCGCCCCCTCTATGGAGACAAGCCAGAGATAGGTATACGGGAACTCGTTCAAAACGCGGTTGATGCAGTCCGTGAGCTTTGGGATCTGCAAGAGCAGCAACCTGAGCTTCGAAATAAGCCGCTTATCGAACAAGAAGCAGATGTTGTGGTGTGGGTTGACGAGCCTGGTGACGATGGTTTTGCATATGTAATCATCAGCGATCGCGGCGTAGGTATGACCGAAGCCGTTATTAGGGACTACTTCCTGAAGGCTGGTGCTTCCTTCCGCTACAGTGAAGCATGGGCCAAGCAACATGAACAGGAAACCTATGATGAATCAGGTATTCAGCAGAAGTCTAGAGTATTGCGCACCGGCAGATTTGGCATCGGTGTGCTAGCCGCTTTTCTTCTCGGTGACTATCTTGAAGTGGAGACTCGTCACGTTACTTCGGCGTCCGGACTGCGCTTCGTAACAAGACTCGATCCTGATGTTATTGAACTTCGGTATGACGAGACACTTAACGTAGGCACTACGGTACGCATTCGGATCAGTAGCGAGCGTTACGAGTCGCTGATAGATGACCAACAATCATGGGACTGGTATTGCTTGGAGAAGCCTTCAGTTCTTCGTTTGAAGGGTCATGAACGCATGATATTACCTCAAGATCTGACCATACCTGGTGCAGGTGATACAGTCCCTATTCAGTGGCACCTGTTAGATGATGTCGATTTTGAAAGGGTACATTGGTCGTATTCTCTGTCCGACCGTATTGTTTGTAATGGCATATACGTGCAAGAGTTGGATATGAATACAGGCTGTAGCTTTGGAGGGCTCATAGAAGATCCGCTAGAGTTGCGTTTCCCCCTTATATCAGTTTTCGACCCCAATGGTAATTTACCACTTGATTTAACTCGTTCTCGGGTGGATCAAGAGAACACTCGCCTATTTGCTGAGATGGCAGCTATGTCGGAGCGTTACCTGCTTGCATATCTACTTGCGAATGCACCCACTAAGTATGAGCTGCGGCCGAGTCCAAATGTCCCGCATAATATGTTGTGGCGATCTCATGCCTCTCTAGTTTGGCCTTGGTTCTACACAAAGGAGGGAGTCTCAATAGTAGATGCTGGCAACATTCATTATGCCAATATTCGATCTTTTCTGATATTGTCGTCGTTCATAGAACCACGGTTGTCTTTGAATAAAAATGCGCGCCCACGCTTTTTGCGCCAAGATCCAGTTATATCCCAGTATCGAGATGCGTTCTATAGCTCGCTCTTCCACTCACGTACGCTACGTCATGATGGCTTCCTTTTCAAGCATACTAAGATGTGGACCAGACATGGAAGCTCTGAAGGATATGCTAGGAGTCTAATAAGTGAGCTTGTAGATCTTTATGGAGGGGCCGTATTCCCTTGGTTCCCAGGCTTCCGTGGCGGCTATGCGAGGACACGCTTCTTTAACCTTTTTGAATCTCTTGGCTTGCGAATTCTTGTTCCTCTCGACATTGCACGCACATTTTTAGACAACGTCCATGACGACCCAAGTACGCAATTTCTCATGACCCATAGGCATATTATTGAACTTGAATGGGAAAATGGCACATGGGCGTTAATACGTTTTGGCGATTGTCCTTCAACAGTCTTTGATTTGGATTCACTAGACGAATGGCACCCGTATCATCAAACGGACGAGGGATCGTGGCCAATCACGGGACCTGTCGCAGAATGGTTTATTAAGCCGGGGTCTGGTGCAGCAGAGGGTCCTGGTCTTAGTAGCCTGTTTCATTCTTGGCGTGAGGTAATTGGGCATCCGGTCATCCCTTACGATCTTATGCAGCGACGAAAAAAACTTGCGAAAGCATACGAAGTACTGGATGATCTCATGCGCGACTTTGAAGTAGCGCCCGAAAAATAAAGTCCGTTTGAGCTGGTGGCAGATGCAGCTAATCTTCTCTCTGGTATTGCCTTGCACCCTCCCCCCTCAAAGGCGTATAGTTACAACACCAGGGCACGATCACCCTACCTCCATTTACCAGCACCCAGCCATATCATAGAAGGACTTATCCATGCCTAAAACCCCCGCCAGGCCGCGCACTCTCGGCGAGCTTCGCGGTAGCGAGTACCAGTCGCTGCCCGTGAAGGAGGAGATGCGCAAGAACCTCATACGCAAGCTGCGCGACAACCAGCCTATCTTCCCCGGCATCATCGGCTACGAGGACACGGTTATCCCGCAGATAGAGAACGCCATCCTTTCGGGCCAGGACATCATCTTCCTGGGCGAGCGCGGGCAGGCCAAGACCCGCCTGGCACGCGCCCTCATCAACCTGCTCGACGAGGAAATCCCCGTCATCAAGGGCAGCGAGATCAACGACGACCCCTACAACCCCATCAGCGCCGAGGGCAAGCGCCTGGTGGCCGAGCACGAAGACCTCACCGAGATAGAATGGCTGCGGCGTGAGGACCGCTACGGCGAGAAGCTGGCTACCCCAGACATCACGATTGCCGACCTGATTGGCGACGTGGACCCTATCAAGGTGGCCGAGGGCCGCTATCTCTCCGACGAACTGACCATCCACTACGGCCTGCTGCCCCGCACCAACCGGGGCGTTTTCTGCATCAACGAGCTACCCGACCTGGCCGAGCGCGTGCAGGTGGGCCTGCTCAACGTGCTGGAAGAGCGCGACGTGCAGATCAGGGGTTACAAGGTGCGCCTGCCGCTCGACGTGTACCTGGTGGCCTCGGCCAACCCGGAGGACTACACCAACCGCGGCCGCATCATCACCCCGCTGAAGGACCGCGCAGGCTCGCAAATCAAGACCCACTACCCGACCACCCTCGACCATGAGATCGACATCATGGAGCAGGAGCGGATGACGTTCAACACGCCGGGCTACGAGGTCGAGGTGCCGCAGTACATGAAGGAGATCGTGGCCGAGATGACCCACTTGGCCCGCCGCCACCCCGACATCTCGCAACGCTCGGGCGTGTCGGTGCGCGTCTCCATCGCCAACTTCGAGAACCTGGTCTCCAACGCCCTCAAGCGTGCGATCAAGCTCAACGAGCACCAGGTGGTGCCCCGCGTGTCCGACATGAGCGCGCTGGCCTCCTCCACGGCGGGCAAGATCGAATTGGAGTCGGTGGGCGACGTGCGCGAGGAGAAGGTGGTCGAGAAGCTGGTGCAGGGGGCGGTGCTCGCCGCCTGGAACCGCCGCTTCTCGGTGGGCGACTTCGATGACGTGGTGACCCGCTTCCACAATGGCCTGGTGATAGAAGTAAGCGACACGCTGCCTTCGATGGAGTACGTGCACCAGGCGTCCGACCTGAAGGGCATCCGCACCGCGCTTGCCAAGCTGGAGGTCGGGAGCAACCCTTCCGCGATTGCCGCCGCCGTGGAGTTCATCCTGGAGGGTCTGCACCTCAACCGCCGCCTGAACAAGGACCGCTCGGCGGAAGGCACCCGCTACCGGCGATAAAGCTGTTGGTGTAGTGAGAGGTATGGAGTACCGGGGCCGGGCGTACTTCATACCTCTCGTTTATGGAGGTATATGCTGCGACGCGCCTACGAGAAACTGCCGGTCTGGCAGAAGAGCATGGACCTCGCCGTTGAGGTGTACGGGCTGGTGCGCCTGTTCCCCGAAGAGGAGCAGGAGGTACTCATACCCGAGCTGATGAAGGCCGCCATCGCCGTGCCCTCGAAGATAGCCGAAGGGCAGGGCATGGGGCATAAGGGCGAGTTTTACCGGCATTTAAGCATAGCCCACGGCTCCCTCATGCGCGTCGAGACGTACCTGACCATCGCTGAGGATCTCGGCTACGTCACCCCCGAGCAGACGGCGGTGGCGACCTCCGTGGCCGATGAAGTCAGCGACCTTCTCTTCGAGATGATGAAGTCGCTTGAGTACGAGTACAACCGCACCTTCGGGTACGACGACCTCCTCGAGTTCACGGAACCTTACGAGATTGAGTAACGAGTTGTTAGTTGTTAGTTGTTAGTTGTTAGTGAAGAGCCTCTAACAACTAACAACTAACAACTAACAACTCGCCCCAAAGGGGCCATGCACGTTCAAACTCTCAACTTAGACGAGTTCCGCAACTATAACCACCTCTCCCTGGAGCTATCGCCCGGCATGACCGTGCTGCAAGGCGATAACGCCTCCGGCAAGACCTCGCTTCTCGAAGCTGTATACATGCTGGCGACCACGCGCTCCCCCCGCGCCACCTCCGACCTGGAACTGGTGAATTTCGCCGCGCCCGCCGACCTCGGCTCCCCTCCCTTCGCCCGCATCACGGCCCACGTAGAGCGCGAGCGAGGTCCGCTGGCGGTGGAGATACTCATTGTGCGCGACGAGGAGCCTGCGGGGCCGGGTGGGCTGGCGGGCACGGTGCAGGCGCGCAAGCGGATCAAGGTGAACGGGGTGGCCCGCCGCGCCCTCGACCTGGTGGGGCAGGCCACAGTGGTGCTCTTTACGCCGCAGGACGTGGACCTGGTGACTGGCCCGCCTGCCCTGCGCCGCAAATACATGGACGTGACCATCTCGCAGATGGACCACCGTTACGTGCGTCTGCTCGCCCAGTACATGAAGGTGCTGGCCCAGCGCAATTCGCTGCTCAAGGCGCTGAAGGAGCAGGGGCGGGGTGCCGGGTCGCGTGACGTGGCCGAGGAGATGGCCTACTGGGACGAGGAGCTTGTGAAGCACGGGGCCTACGTGGTGCTGCGCCGGGAGGTGTTCGCCGTCCGCTTGTCCCAACGGGCCGAGGCGGTGCACCACACGCTGGCGGGTACCGACGCCGTGAACGGCCGCTCCAACACCCGCCAGATGCTGCGCGAGCGCCGCCCCACCGCCGAGCTACGCCTGAACGTGGCCTACCAATCGGCTGTGGCCCCTGAAGCCCGTAAGCTGGTGATACCCGAGCTTGTGGCGCAGATGGAGGCCGAAAGCGCCCTCTCCGACCTGGGCCGGGATGAGACCACGGCAGCATTGGACCCGGCGGCCAGGGGCAGGATACCCCACCTGGAGCGTCACATCGAGCGCATATCAGAGGAGTTCAAGCGGCAACTGGACGAGTCGCGGCCCAACGAGCTGCGGCGGGGCATGTCGGTGCTGGGGCCGCACCGCGACGACATTGTGTTCCAGCTTGGCGAGGCTTCTACAGGTCCGGGGCAGGCCCTGCCGCTCAACGCCTACGGTTCTAGAGGGCAGCAGCGCACCGCCGTGCTGGCCCTGAAGTTGGCCGAGGTGGACCTCATGACCGCCGAGACGGGCGACACTCCCATCCTGCTGCTGGACGACATCCTCTCCGAGCTTGACGCCAACCGCCGGGGCTACCTGCTCAATGCCGTCAGCTCGCAGCAATACCAATCGCTCATCACCACTACCGACCTGGCAGGCTTCGACCCGAAGTTTCTGGAGCGCGCCACCCTGCTCGAGGTGAGGCACGGTGAGGTGCTGGCGGGCGCTGTTTCTTAGGTTACTTCCGCAAGCAAGACCTTTCTACTACCTGGCGCAATGGTCGCTGCTGTAGCGCAGGAACAGCGGCTTGCTCTTGCCGCCCTCCGCCGTAGGGCCTGCCTACGGCTACCGGGTTTCAGTTGATCCTGCCAAGTGGCACCATAAATAGCTGTATGACCCTGCCGGCGTGTTCCCGGTAGACAACTCGCTCTCCATCCAGCAGGCCCTCGACCACCAGGGCGTTCTCGCTTCGGGCAACCACAGTCCAACTCTTCCCCGTCTGTAGGTCGTGTGCTTTGATCGACCAGTGGCTAGGCTTGGCACCTGGGGGTGTGAGTCTCTCCGACCACATTACTATGCTGCCTCTGATCACAGGGCGAGGTGCTCCGCCCACAGCTATTTTCTGCCTGGTATTCGCAAGTAGATCGTAGACGAAGATCTCGCCCTGCGTGGTAGACCATACAACCTTGTTGCCCGATAGACTGAAGCCCTCCAGGGGGTCAAAACCCTCCCCAATATCAATAATAGTCTTGGCTGGCTGTGCGCGTGGCCTGAAAACGTGTAACCGATTTGGCTGACCTGCAACGCTCCACACCAGCACACCCTCACCTCCTTCTGCGCCAAATACCACGTCCGCGATCTTCGTTTCATTGCCGGTCGAGAGGCTGCGTGCGTACAGACCTGTATGCTGCCTCCTTGCGTCTCCGTAGTAGACGGTATCGCCGTCCACCACAGGGTGAAACAGGGTTGGCTGAAACTCCGAAGGCAACTTTGTTTCGATGATCGCAAACTCCTTGCGTGTGGCTATGTCATATCCATATAGGTTGTTCAGGAATATACCAGGTCTGCCTGGGTCCTCCATTCGCTCCTGCCAGACCACCGTCTTACCATCCGTGGCAAGGTCCTTATAGCTGCTACGCCTGCTTACCTCGAACCGCTCACCCCTCTCCACGTCATACCCGTGTACGGATACCCGGCCGGGGAGGGTCTGGTCCTGTGTGTCCGACCAAAATATGTAGCGTCCCGATACGACTACCGGATATGCATATTGGGCCGTGAAAACGGGCGTGCTCGGATGCCTGGAGGCTTGATGCCCTGCCGCCCGGTACCGGAAGGTGCCCAGTTGTGACAGGAGCACGTCGTATGGAGGCTTATTCTCGGGGTGGTACTCGAAGACCGCACGCTCGAAGTACTGCACCTTGTAAGGCCTGTTATCAAGGTCACTCACTTCCACGAACTCATCCGAGATGGGGAGTCCCTGCTGAGCAAGGCCGCCGTTTTTCACCCAGTATTCGCGGAAGACTCCCCCCAGCCTGCGACCCGTTTCGGGAAAGAGCACCGAATTAGGTTCGTTGTTCGGGACCTGGTTGGGGGCGTTCTCCAGGTACTTTTCTTTGTAGCGGAAGGTGCCTAACTGCGATAGGAGGACGTTATGCGGAGGCTGGTTCTCAGGGTGGTACTCGAACACCGCGCGCTCGAAGTACTGTACGGTGTACACCTTACCGTCTAGAATCGACTTCTCAGTCGCTAACTCGGAAACGGGGTACCCTTGCTGAGCTATTCCGCCATGCTCGTTCCAGTAGTCGAGAAAGATGCCCGTAACCGTCTTCTGCGTTTCGGGGAATAGACGCCGGTTTGCGCCCGGAAGCGCGGCTGGAGGGGGTAAAGGACCCCTGGGTATGCCGGGTTCGATGGCGCCGCACGGCGTCTTCGGGCCGCGCAGGAACAAGGCCGTTACGGGGGTGCCCAATGAATCCCTGGTCGTTCCCCCCAGCCAGACATGCTCACCGACTAGCGCACCCGATTCTATATTGAGGTGTTCCAGTACTAGTTGGTCTGTCTCGATGCTCCATTTAGTGCCATTCCAATGAGCGGTGAAACTCTTGTATGTGTCCCGTCTGGCCGCATCGCGCATGTAGTACTCTCCTGCAAGCCAGATGTCACTGCTGCTAGTAGCCTTTACCACGGCGAGGTCCGGGTATTCTGTCTTGAGAGACTGCAGAAAGGGTATCTCTGTGGAACTCCAACCGCCGGGCGTGGAGCGAATTGCCACGAAGGTCCGATTCTTCGTGTCTTTGCCGAAGGCCCACACCTCGTCCTTGCTGAAGGTGAGTACGTGGTTCAAATCGTAAATCTGCTCGAAACCGCTCCTGATGATCGGAGCTATCTCTTTGCCGTCCCACTTAATCATGAGGCCGCCATGCCCACCCCTACCTGTGATCCACACGTTGTCTCGACTGCTCGCTGATACGTCGGTCAGGTAGCTGTCCGTTGGGTTGCGCGGGTCGAACTCCAGGCCAGGAACGTCCCGCGTCGGCACCTGCTGCCAGGCGCTGCCATCCCAGTGAGTTATCAATATCCTCTGAGCTAGGGTAGCGCCACGTGGAGGCTGCGCCGGGATAGAATAGTAGCCCACGGCCCACAGGTCGTCGGGTCCGGTGCCGTCCAACTCCTTCAGCTCGGGGGATGAGCCTTCTTCGAGCAGCATGAGGTCAGGCGCTTTGGTCCAGGCCGTGCCATTCCAGTGCAACAGGAGTGCGTGACTCTGCCGGGGGGTAGCTTCGGGAGGCATGGGTTCGTATTTTACACCCAGCACCCAGATATCGTTCGAGGCAAACGCCTTCAGAGCGTAGAGCCGGACCTCGCCTTCAAGGGCGGGAACTTGGACCTGGCTCCAATCTGCGCCCTCCCACCTCAGCAGCACAGGCTTGTTGACATTGTTCCTCCCGCGTATCCAGCCTGCCGCCCATACCTGGCCTTCGGCGGTAGCCGCCATGTCTTCTATGTGAGCTTCTGCGATACGGTCCTCCCCGCTCACAGGAAACGTAGAAACGGCCCAGCATGCGTTCTGGGGTATGATTTGCGTTTGAGCTACGGCTATACCAGGCAGCTTGATGGCAGCAAGGTCGGTAACGATGAGCAAGGTTGCGGCTAAAACTAGACCGAGCCGCATAGTCTTCTTTGGCAGCATAGCTCTTCTCCGTCATGCAAGGCTCTCGTCTACTATTTGTTTCTACCTTACTCAACGGTGGTTTGCGTTCCAGGTTCCGTCGGATGGTCCAGTCTACGCTGGTTGTCCCATGCCAACTAGAAGCTATCTGATAAATACCTGAGCCGAATACAAGCAGCAAGGCTACATTCTGTCATTTCGAACGGAGTGAGAAATCTCGCCCTTTACCGGGATGTTTCCTCTTTCTCCTGGTACTCTATTGCTGTAGGAAAGGTGATACTTGGGTGCTGAGGGACGAGATTTCTCACTCCGTTCGAAATGACAGGGGGAACTCATGTGCTCTTCTCAGACTCAGGGTTTAGGAGATAGCTTCTACTAATCGCAGGGTTTCCCAGTGTACCGGAGGAACAGCGGCCTGCTCTTGCCGTCCTCCGTCACCGAACCTGCCGCCCACAGGCTGCCGTCCCTGGCCGCCGATATGCCCTGCAAGCGCGCGTCCGCTCCCGGCACGGCGCTCGGGTACAGGGACCACTGCGCGCCGTTCCACTTCATCAGCAGCGTCTCGCGCACGCTCGGCCTGGCGATGTTCTCGCCCGCTACCCACACGTCGCTACCTGAAGTTGTGGCTTCGTGCAGGAAGGTGTTGGCGGCCAGGCCGGGTACTTGCACGATGTCCAGTTTCTCGCCGTCCCAGTGTAGCGTGATAGCGTCCGTGCCGTCGTTACCCACGATCCAAACGTCGTCTTTGCTGAGGGCCGTCACGCCGTCGAAGTAGGCACCTTCGGCGGTGGGGGTGGAGAGGATGCGCCAGTTCGTGCCGTTCCAGTGGAGCACCTGGGTGCCTACAGCCCAGATGTCGTCGGGACCGTTGGCGGCGAGGCTCAGCAGCGTGTGCGTCACGTTGAGGGGCAGGGGTGAGCGGGTCCACTCCGTGCCATCCCAGTGGAGGATGACCATGTGGCCGTCCTCGTTCTCGTGGTTGAGGTAGCTGCCCACCGCCCACACGTCGTCGGGGGCCATGACCAGCACCGCCTTGAGCTCGTCGTCGTACTCACCTAGCTTCGGGGTGGGCACCGCGCGCCACTGGCTGCCGTCCCAGCGCAGGGCCAGCGTCCTGAACTGGCTGCCACCCGTCGTATACGCGCCCACCGCCCACACGTTATCGGAAGCCGAGGCCGACACCGCGTAGAGGCTGTTGCGCCCGCTGTCGGGGTTCGGACCGTTGGGGCTGGGCACCGTGCGCCACTCCGTACCGTCCCAGTGCATCGTAAGCGTGCGCGACACATCCCCGCCCGGCGTGCCGGTGTGCCCTACTGCCCAAACGTCGTCCGCCGCGAGGGCGTGCACCGCCGTCACGTCCACGAACTCAGCCTCAATCTCTGGCCCCGGCACCCTCGCCCAGCAGCCGTCCACCTGCCCCGCACGGCTGCCCGGCTGGCCCAAATCGCAGGCCGACAGGATGAGGGCGGCTAAGGTGAGCAGCAAGAGGGGAAGCGCGGAAATGTGCGGACGTGGTATTGCCCTGGGCGTAATTAGAGGGTTAGATAGCACTGTAATGGCTCGATTCTAGGCGTGGTATTGTGTTTCCATCTTATTGTACGTGATTGGAAAAGGACGGGCGTAGGAGCGTGAGGCAGCACGCCGTGGGTGAGAAGCCCCTGTCCTAAGACATTTTGAAACAAGCCTCCCCTGTCATCCTGAGCGTAGCGAAGGATCAGGTGGGCAGGGATGCTGCTGAATGCAGGCGACCAAACCCCCCTTTGTCATTCTGAACGCAGTGAAGAATCTCGTCCTCTATGCAGGTGTTGCCCTTTTCCTGTGGGAGTGGGTCGTACAAAGAAAGGTGGTATTTGGGTGGTGAGGCACGAGATTCTTCACTGCGTTCAGAATGACAAAGGGGGGTTTGGTCCCACGTATCGGACATTGGAGTACAAGCACCAACGGACGTGGCACAGTGCCCCTACCCCTGTGGTTTGTGGAAGCGTAGGTCACCCATTTATGCCATTGACTCGCCGCGCCGGGCAAACTATAATTCGGCTGAGAGCATCCCTTTCCCCTTTGCGAGGGCGAAAGCGGTTTATAGTTCCTGTATAGCAAATCGCAGCGTATCACCGGGCAGCGTCGCCCGTGAAAGGACAGCATAGACAATGGAAGTCTATAACGACATCCTGGAGACCATTGGCAACACCCCGATGGTGCGCCTGAACAAGGTAGGTCGGGGGCTGAAGCCGACGATACTCGCCAAGCTGGAGATGTTCAACCCCGGCAACTCGGTCAAGGACCGCATCGGCATCCGCATGATACAGGCCGCCGAGGAGAAAGGTCTGCTCCGAAAGGGCGGCACCATAGTCGAGCCGACTTCCGGCAACACGGGCACCGGGCTTGCGATTGCCGCCGCCATCCTGGGCTACAAGTGCGTGTTCATCATGCCCGACAAGGTGTCGCTGGAGAAGATAGCTCTGCTCAAGGCGTACGGGGCCGACGTGGTGACCACCCCCACCGCCGTGCCCCGCGAAAGCCCCGAGAGCTACTACAGCGTGGCCGACCGTCTCACCCGCGAGATACCGGGCGCGTTTCAGCCCAACCAGTACTTCAACCCCGCCAACCCCCGCACCCACTACGAGACCACCGGCCCCGAAATCTGGCGGCAGACCGGCGGCAGGCTAGACGCCTTTGTGGCGGGCGTGGGTACGGGCGGCACCATCTCAGGCATCGGCAAGTTCCTGAAGGAGCAGGACTCCAACGTGCGCATCGTGGGTGCCGATCCCGAAGGCTCCATCTACACGCAGGACCGCGCCCGCCCCTACAAGGTGGAAGGCATAGGCGAGGACTTCATACCCGGCACCTACGACGGCTCGGTCATAGACGAGTGGGTGACGGTGAGCGACCGCGACTCGTTCGAGGCGGCCCGGCGGCTCACGCGTGAGGAAGGCATCCTGATAGGCGGCTCCGGCGGCACCGCTATGTACGCCGCCCTCCAGACCGCGCGCACGATGAGCGAGGGGCAGGTGGTCGTGGTGCTGCTACCCGACACGGGACGAGGGTACCTGTCGAAGCTGTACAACGACGCCTGGATGCGCGAGAACGGCTTCCTCGACCGCCTGCCGACAAAGGCCCGCGTGCGCGACCTGGTGATACGTGGCGACCGCGAGCTACCCAAGCTGGTGACGGTGCCCTGCAACAAGACGGTCCGCGAGGCGATAGACCTGTTGCAGCAGTACAGCATCTCGCAACTCCCCGTGACGCGGCCGCAGTCGGGCGATGGCAACGGGCGCGGCCCCTTCACCGACGTGCACGAGATGATAGGCTCGATACAGGAGCGCAACCTGCTAGAGCGCGTGTTCCGCGACCCTAGCCTTATCGACGCCAAGGTCGAGTCGGTGATGGACAGCCCATTCCCCCTGGTGGACGTGGCCGAGGAGGTAGAGCGGGTGGTGCCCGCGCTGCTAGCCAACAACTCCGCCGTGCTGGTGGAGGAGGCCGGGCAGCCGGTGGGCCTGATTACCCGCAGCGACCTGTTGGAGTTCGTGGCGCACGGGCAGTTGGGATGAGGAATTTGGGAATTGGGATTTCGGATTTCGGATTTGTTGGGCTGGAATGGGAGACGGCTGACTGACGGACTAGGCCGGGGTAGTCTCTTGTAGTTGCTCCAGCAGACCAAGTAAGTCGATTTCCGCGGTGCTCTCCGCGAACTTGCCGTTGGCGACGCGATGGACGGTGATACCGCTGAATTTCACTCGCTTGCCGGTCGGCTCCACTCCCAGGAAAGGCCCAGTATGCACCGCGTTGGCAATCCAGCGGAACATGACGTGATCGCCCTCGCCGAGCAGCATGTCGATGTCCAAGTGAACGTCTGAGAAGGCTTGGCGGAAGGTGGTCACAAAGTGCCTGGCCCCTTCTATGCCTTGAGGTCCGCCCGGAATAGGGTTCCTATCTATCCAGTCCTGGGCGAATATATCCTCCACTACCTCAAAGTTGGTGTTCGTGTTCCAGGCATGCACCCACCGCCTGACTAGCTCTTTGTTCTCCTGCACGGACATATGGGTACCCTCCTATCGACCTCTTTTACGCTTCTATCGGAGTTTCACGCGGAGAAGAAGTCGTCCAGAGCATCCTGGTCGCTGGCAAAGCCCCATCCTTCGGCTACCTGACCTTCCTCATTGATGCGGAAGATGTGCGCACCGTCGAGGTCAACTTTCTTGCCGTTGCGCTCGCCTCGCATGTGGAACGTGGCGACCACGTGGTCGCCATTGAACATGATGTTGCCTAGCTCAAAGTCCCACCGGGTGAGAGGAGCCATCTTTGACGGCATCAGGTTGAAGTATTCGTCACGCCCTGTATAGAGGCCCGACACCGGGTTGTGTCCCGGTACGTGTCAGACGATGTCGGGCGCGGCAAGCTCTTCCTCCCTTGTGTAGAAGCGCCGCACCACATCGATGTTGCGCTTGTCCTGCTCGTTCATACTTGCGAGTCCCTCCTGCTTGTTCGGTGCTATCTCACATTCACATCTTAGCATGGGGCCGCATGAGCTATACAGGCCACTAATTGTCCAATTTCTGCTCATTTTGTAAATTGAGTCCTATCTTTTTTCGACTTGCGGCGTTTCATATTACAGAAGATGCCAATCTCTAGAGGACGCGCCCTCCGCTAGAGACTGGCATCACTACTTTAACCCTGGAATAGCTCCTTCTTGTGCTATCGAACTGTAGTGAACCTGTGTGTATGGTCAGGTAGTAATAACAGCAAGAGACCGTCGTGGCGGCTCGTTGGACAGTGTCTGTGTCAGGGAGGGAGCCATGCTAGGGTATTTTGTGCGACGCCTGGTAGGTGGAGTGCTCACCCTCCTCCTTGCTCTTCTTGCCATATACTCGACACTCCTATATCCTTCCGACTGGTATTCATACATAGAAGTCCACCGCCGTGGTCCCAGCATCGCTGAGTTAACGATGGACGCCTTTGAACTGGAGAAACCCTGGCCCGTGAGCTTCCTGGCATACCTGTTTGACCCAGGCGAGACTGTTGATACTGTCTATATAAGTGCGTACCGAAGTGAAACATATCCAAAAGGCATACACGTTTCCATCCTGGGCGAGGAGATAGAAGGCTCGGGGCTGACTACCGGAGATTTCGGCAGGTCGTTTCAGATAGCTAAGAACGACCTGGTCATGGATGTGTATGGGCCTGGTTTGGACGTGGCGCTTGCCTTCATGGTCTCCATGATAATCACGTTCATGTATGTCGCCACGGTGCAGCGGATTGGTAGACCTACCCCTTACATCAGCCGCCAATCTGGTACACCAGCGTACACATTGCGTCGATCGCTCGATCCGTCAAGCTTTACGCTTAAGGGGTGACTCTCTATTGCGCGGCGTTGCGCTCAGGGACGGCCGCAAACCCTACTCACGACGATGTTACTCACCGGGATATTGCTACCCCGAGCATCTGAGAATATAAAAGCACCGTGTTAACGTCTGCCTCTACAATGGAGAAGTCCCCAAATGGGGACTTCTCCTGCTTCGTATACGAATTACCTTAGGTGGCAGGGAAGTAATCCCGCACCCCTCAATGTGGGATTACGGGTTCAGTCTCCACACCACCTGGTCGGTGCCGAGCACGCCGTTGCCTTGGCGTATTCGGCCCACAAGCTGAGTGGGGTGCACGCCCGTGGGGATATCGTATATCAGCAGAGTAGAGGCTGCCTCTCCCTGGTTGAGCATCCTGTCCAGGTAGCTAAAGCCCTCTTGTCGCGCTATCTCGCGCACACCAGGCGCTCTGCCGTGGTCCGATAGTTCGGCGTAGAGGTTGCCGTTGGAGTCCCTCAGCACGAAGTCCATAGTGCCGCCAAACGAGCGCGAATTGTTGAGGGTGTTGCGAACATCTACGCGTATGAGATAGTACACGCCGCTAGGCCTGTAGACGGCGTCCGGGTTGGTGCTGGCTAGCTGACTGCGCACAGCCACCCACATCGGCAGCACCGTCCAGCCGTTGAAGTCGGTAACCAGCTCGCCTAAGTCATGCATAGATGCAACGACGGGCCGCGTGGCCGTAGGTCGTGCGAGGACCCTCGTGCTGGTCGGAACAGGAACCCTGGTGTTAGTGGGTGGCGGCACCTGAGTATGGGTCGGTGCCGGGACCGCAGTGTCGGTAGGCGCGGGCGCAGGCGTCTCGGTAGGTACAGGTGTAAGTGTATCGGTCGGCACGGGCGCGACTGTGTCGGTAGCCAGGGGAGCCACGGTGTCGGTTGGAACGGGGACGTTGGTGTTCGTAGGTGCTGGCGGCACCGTATCGGTCGCTACCGGCAGGGAGGTATCAGTAGGCAGCACCTCCTCCGTCGGCAGCGTGAGCACCGTATCCGTGGCGACAACCACAGGGCCGGCTGTGTCAGTGCCTGTTGGCACGGGGATCGCGTCGGTGGTGGGGTTTGGCGAGGTCGTATCCCGCGTCCCGGTGGCTATCGCTACTACCAGCACCGTGGCCGAAGGGGATGCCTGGGCTTCTACGGTGGGCGTGACGTTGTCGACGTTGCCCACGCCGCCGTTGCGCGCCGCCAGTATAACGGCCACGCACAGCACAAGCACCGCGAGGGCCGCCACTCCCGCCACCAGCAGTTGGTTCCTCGATTTCTGCTCGTCCTCTACCTTGAGGGTGGTTACTGAGGTAGTGGGGATAGCCATCGCCACGGGAGCGCCGACAATCCCCGGCTCCTTTTCGGCGTCGCGGGCTATGTTCGCGGCAAGGTCTTGAACGGCTTCGGGTGCCTGTTCCGGCGCGGGTTCGGGTGTGGCCTCATAGGGTATCTGCTGCTGGCCCAGGGTGCCGGTATGATACACGGCACCATAAGCAGCAGGATCATAGGTGTCGGTATCGTAGGCTGCCGCATCGTTAGCGGTATCTTCAGAGGTCGTGGCGTCGTAGGGCGGCGGTGTAGCATCCACGCCCGCCACTTCTGCCTCACCGGCTGCACCACCACCATCGTCTGGGGTGTCATCCGGCTCGAATGGGACGTAGGGCACCGGGGGCGCGGCCGCACCGGTAGGGACATCGTCCTCAACGTCGGGCAAGGCGGCAAAAATCGGGTCGTCGCCTGCGCGGGTGCTTCTGCCCGCCAAAGCCCCGGTATCGATGTCGCCCGCGCTCAACGAGACGCTTTCCCCGGTTATGAAGGCCGCGTCACCGCTGTCGTCCGTAGCGGTTTCCCCCGGCTCACCAGCCCCAGCGTACCGGTAGTCCTCGTCCGCACGGGGGGTGTCATCAGCGTCGGTAAGCTCGCCGGTATCGTGTAGTCCGACATCCTCAGACACAAGCGGCCCAGTGGCAATTCCAGGCCCCTGGACTTGCGACTCGGTGTAATCGGCAGCTTCAGCCGACGCGTCTGCCGTAGTGGTTCCGGGGAGTGCTTCGTCCGGCCCCGTAGCCGAGGCTGAGGCTGCGTCCTCCTCTGTAGCGGCTGGGACGGCGAAGCGTAAGCCGCACCGGGGGCACATAGTCTGCCCCCTCTGTAAAGGGGTGTCACACCTGGGGCAGGCCTGGAGGCCTGAGGTCGTTATTGTGCTCATATATTGTGTGCGGTACTTCTTGCCATTATCGCCACGCCCGGCTCACGGTCCTTTCAACTTAACATGACGCGCGCTACCCGCGTTTGGTACTACGACTATTCGGTACTAGCTTACACTATTATAACATTGCGCAATATAGGGCCAATTGCCTATGCACAAATGGCACATTAGTAATGTCCTCCTACGTGTGAGAACGCTCTTCACGGCTATGTTTCGCCAGCCACTGACGTACGAAGGATGACAGGCTCGGAGCATGGTCCCTAGGAACGGCACACCCGGTCGCTGCCTCAGGGGGTGTTGCTGAGGTCCCAGGCTGCCTGCGCGGTGGGGGAAGTGCTATCGCCACCGAGGACGCTTGCGACAAGCTGCGCAGGTTCTACGCCGGGCGGCAGGTCGAACACCAGCACGGTGGCGGTACGCTGCCCTGGGGCGGCGGTGAAGTCGAGTGGGTTGGCTTGCAAAGCCAGCGGGATATTCTTGCGTTGGGGGTCTCTACCGCCGCCGCTGTACTCCGGGTACGACTGGCCGTCGCTGCCTTTGAGGGCGAAGCCCACGGTGGTGCCCAGCGAACGGGGCGTGTCGCTGTCGTTGCGGTATACCACGTAAGCCAACCAGAAGGTACCCTGCGGCTCGTGCTTTGTGTTGGGATTGGAGCTCCAGAGCACGGGCCGAGCGCCTAGCCCGTCCAGTTTCACCCACCAGCCGTTGAGGTCGCTCGCGTAATTGCCGACGCCGGGTAGCAGCTTTGCGGGTTGCGCTTCAGGCGCGGGGGGCATTGCGGGAGCAGGGGGCATGGGTGTGTCGGTGGCTGCTGCGGGTGGCGGAGTAGCAAGAGGGTGTTGGGGCGTATCAGTCGGTGGAGGCGTGGCTGTGTGCACCGTGGGCAGCGGGGCAGGGGTGCGAGTGGGCTTTGCGGCTTGCGAGAGGCTCTTGGGTGGCTGGGTTGGGATGGTAGCCAGTTGCAAGGTCGTGGGCGTGGCATGTGGCGTGGCCTTGGCGATGCTGTCGTGCTTGACCAGGGCTGCCAGTGCTAGCCAGGTGCCCAGCACTAGAACCGCGCATATCACCAGCACGGCGGGCACCTTGCTTTCGGGCTTGTGCGCCACATCTACCGGTCGGAGTACGCTCGTGTCTATCTCAGTAGGGACCTTCTTCTCTGGGGAGTGAGGCGCGACCAATTCCAGCCCGCAACGCGAGCACAGCAATTGGCCCTTCTCAACTGGGCCGTCGCAGCGTGGACATAAACCCAGCGCGTTTGTCCAGGTCATCCGTGCTTTACTCCAAGCTCCGGCGCTTCAGGCTACTTCCTGTAGCCAGGGCAACCGGAAACTCCCTACTCAACTTGTCATAACCCACTCTTACTATAAGCGAGCACGCTGTTGCTGTATATAGTCATATAGGCTTATACGTCCTAGTACCTCTTGGCTGCGCTCGCACTACGATGCAGCGAACGAGGAACCCTCATGACCCGCCCGGAACTCGCGTCCGCCCCTGACCTCCACCGCCTCTTTGTGTTATAATCCCACCGCTTATGCCGACAAATGGCGCTCCCACGCCTTACTAACAACCAACAACTAACAACTAACAACTAGAACCGCCTCCAAGGGGGATTCACCGATGAAACTCCATGAGTACCAGGCCAAGGAAATGCTCGCCAAGTACGGCGTGCCCGTCAACGAGGGACATGTGGCCGACACCGTAGACGAAGCCCTGGAGATCGCCCGGCGCATCGGCCCTCCCGTGATGGTCAAGGCGCAGGTGATGATGGGCGGGCGCGGCAAGGCTGGAGGCGTCAAGTTCTCCAAAGACCTGGATGCCGTACGCGAAAACGCCTCCAACATCCTGGGCAAGCTGCTTGTCAACGAGCAGAACCCGAAGGGCGAGGAGGTCAAGCGGGTGCTCATAGCCGACGCAGCCGACATCGCCAAGGAATATTACCTGGGCGCGACCGTGGACCGGGGCACGAAGTCTATTGTGGTTATGGGCAGCGCGGAAGGCGGCGTGGACATCGAGGACGTGGCCCGCGAGAACCCGGAGGCCATCCACAAGGTCTATGTGGACCCGCGCATGGGCATGCTCGACTACCAGGCGCGCGAGCTTGCGTTCGCTATGGGCCTGGGCGAGCACCTGACCGAGTTCGGCAAGATGGCGAAGGCGCTGGTGCAGGTGCTGGTGGATCATGACGCCTCGCTGGTGGAGATCAACCCGCTCGTGATGACCCCGGAGAACAAGCTGCTGGCTATTGACGCCAAGATGGACCTGGACGACAACGCCATGTTCCGCCAGAAGTGGGCCGAGGAATTGCGCGACCCCGCCGAGGAAGAAGAGTCGGAGCGGCAGGCGCGGGCGGCCGGTATCTCCTTCGTGCAGCTTGACGGCAACATCGGCTGCATGGTGAACGGGGCGGGCCTGGCGATGGCGACGATGGACACGATCAAGGAATACGGCGGCACCCCCGCCAACTTCCTCGATATCGGCGGTGGCGCTAGAGAAGACAAGGTAGAGGCCGCTCTGCGTATCATCCTGAGCGACCCCAACGTCAAATCGGTGATGTTCAACATTTTCGGCGGCATCACCCGTGGAGACGCGGTAGCCAAGGGCATCGTCAAGGTGCTGGAGAACCTGAAGCCGGACGTGCCGATGGTGGTGCGGCTGGTGGGCACCAACGCGGAGGAAGGCCGCGAGATATTGAAGGCCGCCGACCTGCCCGCCGCCGAGACGCTGGACGAGGCCGCCCAGATAGCGGTCAAGCTTGCCAGCGAGCGTGGCTAATTATTGGTTGATTTTAGAGGCCCTGCTGGTCCCGGCAGGGCCTTTGTGCAGGGGCGGTTTATATAAAACGGTCTGCAGAGGCGTTAACCAAACGCCTTACATCTATGATTTATTAACAACACCCATTTCGGCAATTCACACGGCGGCAGCTGAGTTGCCTTTCTAACAAACCAGGAGGAGACAGATCATGGTAGCGGTTTTACCGAAACGCAACGAAGTGCCGGAAGAGCAGACCTGGGACATCAAGAGCATCTACGCATCCGATGAGGCCTGGGAAGAGGCGTACAAGCGGGTCGAGCAGCAAATGGAGAGCATGGGACGGTTCAGCGGCAGGCTTGGCGAGTCGTCGGCGGTGTTGCTTGAGGCCCTGCAAGCCCGTGATGAGTATTTGGCCGATGTATTGAAGGTCGTGGTATACGGCGGCATGCAGGCCAGCGGCGACATCACCAACCAGGACTACGTCGCCCGCCAGGACAAAGGCCAGGGCCTGCTGGCTCGTGCGGCTGCGGCAGTGTCGTACTACGAGCCGGAGATCCTTGCCCTGAGCACCGAGCGGGTGAGGGAACTGGTGGCGCAGCAGCCGGGGCTGGAGGTGTTCCAGCACTTCTTTGACAAGCTGGAAACGCAGCGCGAGCACGTGCGCTCCGCCGAGGTGGAGAGCCTGCTGGCGGAGGTCCAGGACGTTGCCTTTAGCTCCTATCGCATCCACACCGCGCTGGAAAACGCCGACCTGAAGTTCGCCACGATAAAGGGCGACAATGGCGAGGACCTGGAGGTGATGCAGGGCAACATAGACACCCTCATCAGGCACCAGGACCGCGAGGTGCGCAAGGCCGCCTGGGAAGCTTACGCCGACGGCTACATCAGCGTAAAGAACACGATGGCGGGCACCCTCTCCGGGCAGGTAAAGACCGACGTCTTCTTCGCCCGCGCGCGCAAGTACCCCAGCGCCCTGGATGCGGCTCTGGGGGCGGGCAACATACCGAGGGAGGTCTACTTCAACCTGCTGGAGACGTTCCAGCGGCAACTGCCGGTATGGCACCGCTACTACCAGATACGCAAGCGCGCGTTGGGGGTCGAGTCGCTGCACGGCTACGATATTGACGTGCCGTTGGTGCGCTCCAAGCGCAAGATAGAATGGCAGGAAGGCTGCGACATCGTTATAGAAGGTATGCGGCCGCTTGGCGACGAGTACAATTCGGTGCTGACGAAGGCGCTCCGCGAGCAGCGCTGGGTGGACATCTACCCGAACCAGGGTAAGGGGTCGGGGGCTTTCTCCTACGGTACCCACGGTACGCACCCGTTCATCATGATGAACTACGACGACACGCTGGAGAGTGTGAGCACGCTGGCGCACGAGCTTGGGCACTCGATGCACTCTTACTTCTCGTGGAAGCACCAGCCGCCGGTTTACGCCTCTTACACGATGTTCGTGGCCGAAACCGCTTCCAACTTCAACCAGGCGATGGTGCGCGCCCACCTGCTCAGTGGTGACATCGAGCAGGACTTCGAGCTTGAGATACTGGCCGAGGCGATGAGCAACCTGCACCGCTACCTGTTCATCATGCCCACGCTGGCCCGCTTCGAGCTTGACTGCCACGAGCGGGTGGAGCGCGGCGAGAGCCTCACCGCCGACTCTATGTCGTCGCTCATGGCCGACCTCTACGCCGAGGCGTATGGCGACGCGGTGACGGTGGACCGCGACCGCGTGGGCATCACCTGGGCGCTCTTCCCCCACCTGTTCGGCAACTTCTACGTCTACCAGTACGCCACCGGCATCTCAGCCGCCAACGCCCTGGCCGAGGGTGTGTTGCAGGAAGGCCCCAGCGCCGCCGAGCGTTACGTGAAGTTCCTCAGCACGGGCGATGCGGCTTTCCCAATCGAAGCCCTCAAGATCGCAGGCATTGACATGAACTCCCCTGAGCCTGTAGAGAAGGCCTTTGGCGTGCTCACCCGCATCATCGACCGCCTCGACCAGATAGTAGGCGAAGGCCCGCTAGCGCAAGTCGGCACCAAGAGACAAGGAGTTTGATAGACGATAGACGATGGACGATAGACGATGGTAGGAGATGCTATCGTCCATCGTCTATCGTCCATCGTCCACTCCAAAGGAGTACCCGATGCCGCGTGGGGCGGATACAGGTTTGCTGGAGAAGGCGCTGGAGGGGGCGCGGTTGCTGTATGCGTATACGATGTACGTGAAAGCGCCCCTGGACGTGGTGTTTCGCTTTACGGGCGACCCGGCCTACTGGTCGCGGGACTTCGATGGCAAGCCGCTGCCGAACCTCGTGCTGGAGTGGGAGGGGCCGCAGTTTCGTCCCGGCTCTACTATGACGTTGGCTGCCAGGCGCAAGGATGGCACGACCAGTGCCGTGGGCGCGGTGCGGATGGAGTTGCTCTACTTCGAGCGCGACGTGGAGATCAGCTACCGCTACCTCACGGGCAGCCACCTGATCTACCGCTTCGTGTACGAGGACGCGGGGGCGCGGGGCACCGAGTTCACCGTGAACGCCCTGGTAGATGCCCAAAGCCCGCCACTGAACACGCTACGCCAGCGCATATACGCCAAACGCCGCCGCAAACAGGCCGTCCAGGACCACCTCCGCGTCAAAGGCGAGCTGGAGGCTAGAGCGAGACGAGGCTAAACGCCAAGACGCGGAGACGCCAAGGACGCGCCAAGGTTGAGGAGTGTTATTCAAGAAAGAGGAGCAGGGTACGATACTACGTATCCTGCTCCTCTTTGTACTCTCCAAACCCTAATCTACTTGGCGCGTTCTCCGCGTCTTGGCGTCTTGGCGTTCAGACATTCCACCGCTATATCGTCCAGTAGCCGTGGGCGATGTGCGCCAGGTACCAGTTGCCGTCTGTGTGCTCCTGAAACACCAGGTACAGGCTCTCCCAATCGGATCCCTGGTATTGCGGGCTGAAGCCGGGGAAGTGGTACTCTACGGCAATGCCGTCTGGGTACTCGGCGAAGATGTTGTTGATCGTGTTGCCCTGCCCCTTGAACTCGTTGTAGGTAACGCTCGGAGCGGCTGCGAAGTCCTGGTTGTAGACGAATTCGTCGTAGTATCCGCTGAAGGTCATCTCCATCGGCTTCCCACTGCCGTCATACCACCCCCAGACCCGCACCGTGTCATCCGTAAAGCCGCTCCGTAGCTCGGCGGGCGTAAGGCCCTGGGCCATGTTGCTAACGGAAGGATATGGAGAGAAGCGCACGCCCGCCTCCGGGTGTGCCAACCGTGCCAATCCTTCCATATCCCTGCTCTTGAGCGCCTGGATTACCTCAGTGGCCTTCCCTGCTATAATCTCCCGCGCTTCAGCAGGGGATATATTGGGTTTGCCCTGAAATGGCAGGTGCAATTCGGGTGGGTAGGTCGGCGTCGATTCCGTTGTAGGCCACCCCTCGGGTGTGGAGTAGACTTCCTGTGGTGCCGGCACGTAGGTTGGAGTGGCCGGGGCAGCCTCGGACGTCACTATAGCAGAGGGTGTCACAAGGGTAATCGGCACCTCTTTAGGCGCTTCAGTGGCCGCTGAGACAGCTACAGGCGACGTAGAAGGCGTGTCGGGCGTGTCAGCAGCAGGTACAGTGGCGGTATTGCTCCCACAGCCCACCAGCAGGGCGACCAGGACAACATAGCTGGCGCGTTGAAAGCGAGAGAAAAGTGCTTGTATAGTCACTATATCGTCCACTGGCCGTGGGTGATGTGCACCAGGTACCAGTTGCCGTCGGTGTGCTTCTCGAAGACGAGGTAGAGGGCGTTCCAGTCCATGCCCTCGTATTGCGGGTCGAAGCCGGGGAAGTGGTACTCTACCCCGATAGCCTCTGGGTAGACGACGAACATGTTGTTGATCGAGTTGCCATGCCCCTTGAACTGGTTGTAGCTGATGTTGGGGGCGGCGGCGAAGTCGTGGTTGTAAATGAAGCGGTCGTAATATTCTGCAAAGGTCATATCCATCGGGTCGCCTGTGCCGTCGAAAGCGCCCCAATGCCGGACGGTGTCGTCGGCGAGCGCACCTGCAATCTCCTCGCGGGTCAGCGTGAGGTTGGTTTCGTCAATGTACTGGTAAGGCGCGAAGCCAACGCCCTTCTCCGGGTGTACGAGATCGGAGAGCGCCTGCATATCCTTGTTCTTAAGGGCCTCTATCGCTTCAGACGCCCTCCCGCCTATAGTTGCCTCTGCCTGGGCGGGGGCCATGCTGGGCTGGCCCTCCATTGGCAGGGGAGGCTCCAGGGTAGGCGACGGCTCTGATACAGGTTCCGCCGTCGGGGTGGCAGGGCCTTCCGTTGGCACCACGGCCTCCGTGGGTGTGACTGGCACAGGCGTTTCCATCTGTACACTCGTGGCGGTGGGCTGAGGTTCCTCTGTGGGTACGGTGATGGCCGATGCGGCGGTTGTTGGTGACGCCGCTGTAGGCGTGTTGGTAGCCGGTACTGTCGCGGTATTGCTTCCGCAGCCTGCCAGCAGCAGAAGTAGAACAAAGCCGCCCGCTATAAGATTGAAGCGCGTTTTGGTAAGCATTTCAGTTCCTTATTCCTGAGTAGGTATGGTACCTGTCGTCTCTCATTGTAGCACTCTTACTGTTGCTATACTATTAACGTATCATGCATAGTGCAAGTTCCGGGTCGGGTGGCATCAAGCCTTTCTGTGCTATAATCTCCCGAATCTATCTCATATACGCTAGCCTACACGACCCATCACACCAGGAGAACCTTCTATGCCCCTTATCCTCCAGAAGCGGCGCATAAAGATACTTGCCGCTATCCTCATGTCGCTGGCCGTCATGTCGGGCAGCCTCGTCGCTTACGCGCAGCCTGCCACCCCAACCCCTACCGCTACGCCAACCGCGCAGCCCGCGTCCCCACCCGATATGATCTCGTACGTCACCGACATCCTGCCGCAGCGCGAGCGCAACCTGATGGTGATGCGACTCGACGGCAGCGAGCAGCGCCAGCTTACCAGCGGGTTCAAGGTCTGGTTCGCCTCGTGGTCGCCCGACGGCAAGAAGCTGGCAGTGACCACCGAGGGTGCCGAGATATATACGCTCAACGCCGACGGCTCGGACCTGCGCAAGATCGTGGGTGGTGCCTACTCGCCGCCGTTCTGGTCGCCCGATGGGCACTTCATCGCCTTCGTGGGCGGTGAGAAGTTCGCCACGCCGGTGGCTCGTGGCAACCTGCGCATCATACCTGCCGCCGGTGGGCCTGTGTGGCTCGTGCCGGGCGGTGAGGACATACCGTCGCTGCCACCGGGAGCCGCCGCGGTCGCCTGGTCGCCGGACGGCACCAAGATCGCCGCGGGTTGGCCCGGACGCATCCTGCACATCTCCGGCGGCCCCGGCTCCGAGGTGCTCGTGGAGCAGTTCAAGGGTGCCGGGCAGGGCAAGTTCGTTGTAGCGGGAGGTTGGGCACCCGACAACCGTCACCTGGCGATGACCGACGGCATCGACTATGGCATCCTCGACATGCAGACCGGCGAATTCGTGACGATAGCCCGCTCCTTCCGGCAGGCAGGCATCGCCCGACCCGGTGTGTCGTGGTCGGCGGGCATCCGCAAGGTGGCCTTCGCCATCAACAGCGCCGCGCAGGACGGCCAGCGGCTCTTCCTGGCCGACTTCGACGGCCGCAACCCGCAGCTTATCCTCTCGCACCCCCGCCCCGCGCGCTACACGGGCCAGGTGAGCGACTACGGCCCGCCCTTCTTCTCGGCGGACAGCAAGACGATGCTCCTGCGCGTTTCCCGCACGACCACACAGGGAGGGCAGTTGATCTACACGCACGAGTCGTGGCTGGTGCGCACCGACGGCTCCGGCGGCGAGAAGCTGGTGGACGGCTTCAACGCCAACTGGCGGCCCAGGACCCGGCTCAACCTGCCGATGCCCGGCTTCTGGTTCGCGTGGCGCACTACCGACCTGCCCGTAGCCAACCAGCAGGCCGCCCGCCCCTACCTGTGGGGACCGACTGCCATCTACTCCGGCACCGAGACTTTCGTGCAGGCCCCCGGCGGGCAGATGTCGGTGGTCTACTTTGACAAGGGCCGCATGGAGATAGTCAACCCGTCGCCGCCACAGCCCACGCGCTACCTCGTGACGGCGGGGGCGCTCGCCAAGGAGCTTGTAACGGGGCAGATTGCCACGGGAGCGAACCAGGTCGAGGTGCGGCAGCCAGCCGAGGTGCTGGTGGCGGGGGATAACCCGGCAGCCGACGCGCCCACCTACGCCACCTTCAACAAGCTGGCGGCGGGCACCGACGCGGGCAGGGCGCAGGACCGCACCGGGCAACCCATAGACGCGGTGCTCGGCAAGGACGGCACTATCACGCAGGACGCGGCGCTCGGCGGCACGGCGAAGGTTGGGGAGTTCTTCCCTCAGACCGGCCATAACGTGCCCGAAGTCTTCCTGAGCTACCTCAAGGGGCAGCCGTGGGACTGGGTGTACATCGCGGGCTACCCCATCTCGGAGCCGTACTGGACGCGTACCGAGGTAGCAGGTCAGCCGCGCAACGTGCTGGTGCAGATATTCGAGCGGCGCACGCTGACGTACGACCCCGCCGAGGTCCAGCAGTACCAGGTGCAGTTTGGCAACGTCGGCCTGCAATACTACAACTGGCGCTATGTGCAGCCACAACAGGCAGCCCGGCCACCTCAACCCACCGCCCAACCGACCTCCGGAGTAGAACCCGCACCCTCCCCGGAGCGCCCACCGGCGGACATAATACCACCACAGCCAACCGCCGTACCTTAACAGTCCGCTGCAACACATTAGCTGAGAAGGAAGAGGGCACTGCAAATAGTGCCCTCTTGCTTTGGTCATGCCTGCTACGTCTAGAGGACCAAACCCCGACTTTGTCGTTTCGAACGCAGTGAGAAATCTCGTCCCTCAACGGGATCTTTCCTCTTTCTTACGGTGCAAAATGCCTGAAGGAAAGATGTACCTCTGGGTGCTGAAGGACGAGATTTCTCACTGTGTTCGAAATGACAGGGTGGGGCTTGGTTCCACAACAATGCTGTGTTACAACTATGGGACCATATCATGAATGAGAACCTAGGAGGCACCGCTTTGTCTAACCCGCAAGTGGCCCCGTACGGGTCGTGGAAGTCGCCTATCACAACTGACGCTATAGTGGCGGGGTCGCTGTCGCTGGGGCAGGTCGTGCTCGATGGCGGCGACGTGTACTGGAGCGAGGGGCGGCCCTCCGAGAAGGGCAGGGTGGCTATCATGCGCCGCACGCCGGGTGGAGAGGTGACGGAGGTGACCCCGCCTGAGTTCTACGTGCGCACCAAGGTGCACGAGTACGGCGGCGGCGCTTACACGGTGCATAATGGCACCGTCTACTTCTCTAACTACCAGGATGGCCGCCTCTACCGCCAGGAGCCTGGCGAACAGCCTCAGCCCATCTCGCCCGCCGACGTGGACTTCCGCTACGCCGACTTCGTGGTGGACGAGACTCGCGAGCGACTCATCAGCGTGCGCGAAGACCACACCATGGGCGGGCCGGAGGCTATCAACACGATAGTGAGCCTGCCGACCAGCGGTGAGTGGCACGGTGGCGAGAGCCAGCAGACGGTGCTCATGGCCGGCGATGATTTCTACTCCAACCCGCGCGTCAGCCCCTCCGGCGAGCAACTGTGCTGGCTCGCCTGGGACCACCCGAACATGCCCTGGGACGGCACTGAGCTATGGGTGGCCGACTTCGATGAAGCTGGCATGGTGGTCAATAAGCGCTTGGTGGCGGGAGGGTCGGACGAGTCGGTCTTCCAACCTGAGTGGTCGCCGGACGGCACGCTCTACTTCGTGTCGGACCGCACCGGCTGGTGGAACCTCTACCGCCTGCACGATGGAGAGGCCGAGCCGCTATACACCGTGGAGGCCGAGTTCGGCAGGCCGCAGTGGGTGTTCGGCACCACGACTTACGGCTTCGAGCACGCGGGGCGCATCATCTGTGTCTACGCCGAGAAGGGTGTGTGGCGGCTGGCGAGTCTCGACACCGAAACGCTAGAGCTCGCGAACATTGACACGCCTTACACAGATGTTGGCGTTTCGCTAAAGGTGATGCCCGGCCAGGTAATCACCGACGCCAAGTCGCCAACGGAGCCGCCTTCTATCATCCAGGTTGACCTCAGCAGCGGGCAGCTTACCGTGCTGCGTCGCTCAAGCAGCCTGAAGGTGGACCCCGGCTATCTCTCCATACCCGAGTCGATTGAGTTCCCCACCGAGCACGGGCTGACGGCTCACGCTTTCTTCTACCCACCTACGAACAGGGACTATCAAGCGCCGGGGGATGAGAAGCCCCCGCTGATCGTTATCAGCCACGGCGGGCCGACTTCGCAGACGGCGGCCACCCGCGACCTGCGCATACAGTTCTGGACGAGCCGGGGCTTCGGCGTGCTCGACGTGAATTACGGCGGCAGCACCGGGTTCGGCACCGAGTACCGGCGCAGGCTCAACGGGCAGTGGGGCGTGGTGGACGTGGACGACTGCGTGAACGGGGCGCGCTATCTGGTGGAACGGGGCGATGTGGACCCCGGCCGCCTCATCATACGGGGTGGCAGCGCGGGCGGCTATACCACGCTGTGCGCGCTTACCTTCCGCGATGTCTTCAAGGCGGGGGCCAGCTACTACGGCATCTGCGACCTGGAAGCCCTGGACGAGGAGTCGCACAAGTTCGAGGCGCGCTACAACCACAGCATGATCGGACCATACCCCGAACAGAAGGAGCTTTACAGGCAGCGCTCCCCAATACACCACACCGACCGCTTGAACTGTCCCATCATCTTCTTCCAGGGCCTAGAGGATAAGGCGGTGCCGCCCCGCCAATCGGAGATGATGGTGGAGGCGCTACGCCGCAAGGGCCTGCCCGTGGCCTACCTGGCGTTCGAGGGCGAGCAACACGGCTTCCGCAAGGCCGAAACGATCAAGCGCACTCTCGAAGCCGAGCTATACTTCTATTCCCGCGTCTTCGGCTTCCACCTGGGGGAGGAAGTGGAGCCGGTGGAGATTGAAAATCTGAAACGTGAAACGTGAAACGTGATGCGGCTTGTGATGTTTGGTTCGTGAACAGGACTTGCTGGTTTGTCGGAACGCTGTTTGTCCTTGTCATTCTGAGCGCAGCGAAGAATCTCGTCCTTTACGATGGTGTGGCCCCTTTCCTTGTGTCGATTGATGACACAGGAAAAGGGGCCACTTGGGTGCTGTTGGACGAGATTCTTCGCTGCACTCAGAATGACAAAGGGGGATAGCGTTACCCAAGGAGCAACTGAACCCTATTCACGTACCAACATTAGCAAGCCTCATCACGTTTCACGTTTCACGTTTCAGAACTAGCCCCTACATACACTTGCGAAGCAACGGCTCTTTGCCCCTGGTGGCGGTGAGGGGGCCTACTTGCATTCCCGCGTCGCCCTCCAGCGTGATTGTGATGGTGAGAGCGTTGCCGTTCAGCGTGCCGTTGAGGACGGCGGGCTGGGCGGGCGGCATCATGTCGGGGTCCAACTGGACGCCGAGCTCGCGGGTGAAGGTGCCCTTTGCCTTGAACTGGCCGTTTACCACCGAAATGGGACCTTCGAAGCTGGCGCGGGCGCAGTCGAACTCTATGTGCATCCCCGTCGCGCTCACGCTGATTGCCATGTGGTCGCCACCGTATGTGCCTTCGGGCAGCGTGGTGCCGGAAGTGGCCGCGTACTTCACGTTGTACCTCATCGTGCCCAGTTGCGATAGCAGCACGTTATAGGGGGCTGGCTTTTCGGGGTGTAGCTCGAACACGGCTCGCTCGAAGTACTGCATCGTGTACTCTTTGCCGTCAATCTCCGACCTCTCGCGTATCAGGTTAGTAATGGGGAAGCCCTGTTGCGCCAGGCCCCCGTTGTTCTTCCAGTACTCCAGGAAGGCACCCTTTATCGTCTTGCCGGTCTCCGGGAAGGTCATGCCCGCCTGGGCCTTGGCATCGTCGGGCAACTCCCGCACGCCGTTGGGGTACTTCTCCTTGTAGCGCATACTGCCCAGCAGCGAAAGCAGCATGTCGTAGGGTGGCTTCTGCTCCGGGTGGGCCTCGAACACGGCGCGCTCGAAGTACTGGACCGTGTAGGTCTTGCCGTCTACGTCCGACTTCTCCTGCATCTGCTCGCTGACGGGGTAGCCTTGCTGCTGAAGGCCGCCGTGCGACTTCCAGTAGTCCAGGAACTTGCCGCAGGCCGACTTACCCGTCTCGGGGAACTTCTGGCAGTTAGTCTGCCCCTGTGCCAGGGCCTGCCCCGAGGGCGCCAGTCCCATGACGAGGGCCAAAGCGACCGCACCCGCGAGCAGGGCCGCGATCCGGTTGCGCGATTTTACAGGCATGTGCACCTCCTATCTGTGTCTATTATAACGGCAGGAGTACGAGAAAGTTCCCTACCTTAGTCAAGCGAGCCGAGCACGAGTGAGGCTTCCAGGCCGAGAAACTCACCAATACGGGCCGCTTCGGCTTCCAGTTGCACGCGCTGGAGAGGCGTAAGCTGCACAAAAGCCTCAACTTTCAACTCGATCCGCTTGCTCCGTACGTGACGCTCCCACATCCCGGCCACCACGCCGTCAACCAGCAACACCGGCAGCCCAACGGCCCCCTCCAGGCGGCCTCGTCCGTGAGCGGATATGCGCTTGCGAGCAGCTTCTGGGACCAGCCGGTCGCGTGGAACGCCGCCCAGCACGTAACAGTCATATTGGGGCAGCAAGCGCACCGGCCCGGCCTCAGATGTTGGTGTGGTGTCCTCATCCCCCGCCAGGATGTAGGCGGTACGGCCCTCTACCTCAACTTCTTCCAACTCTCCGGCGATGGACTCCATAACCCGGCGAGCCTGCTCCGGTTTCAACCAGAACCAGCGGGCGAAGTCCTGGTGCACGGCGGGACCGTACGCTCGAAGGTAGCGGCGTAAGACCTCAACGAGCGCGGCGTCCGGCTCCAGTTCTTCCCAGGTGCCCGCCCATTGGTCGGCGCGAACGAAGGTTACTTTGCTGCCCCGGCTCGGTCCGAAGCAGAGCCGCCCCCTATATGCTGCCGGTGGGAGCAACTCCCCCCAGGTAGAAGCGAGTCTCTCCCTCGCCCACGACCCTGCGCGGTCCGCCACTTCGGTAGCTAGCTCTTCGCGGGTCAAGCACCGCCCATCGAGCGCCTCACCTATGCCAGACATCAGGGCTTCGGCCTGCCCCGCCTCCAAGCCTGACGCCTCATACCATTGGGTACCCTTCAACGACTCGCGTGCGCGCATGGCGGCCATCCAGAGGGGCAACTCACCGGCGGGGAGCAGGTGTAACGTCTCGCGGGGGCCGTAGGTCTTGATCAGACGGCGGCGTTCCCAAATCTTCTCGCGCACGTCCTGCTGCGTAACTTCATCTACCCTGGCCCCGATTGTAAGCTCGGCGGCTGTGATAATCTGGGCCTGCGCCCCGCAAACGGCGCTGACGACCTCCACCATGCGGGAGGCTGGTGCCCGCTCAAGCAGGTGTTGCCGCCCCAATCGCCGCTCGCATGCCTCGTTCCAGGTTAGTGACCTCACGCGAACCCCACCCTCCCGCGGGCCCTTTCACTAGCCCATGCGCGCCCGCTCTATTATCGCCTGCACGCTCCTGGGGTCGCGCACGTACATGAAGCCGAGCACGTAACCGGGGGTGTAGGGCCACATCGTCTTGTAGCCGGGGGCGGGGCCGTAGCCATGTCCGAACGGCCCCTTGAACATGACGTTGCCTATGTCATCACCGTGCATGACCACCTGCGTATGGGGCAAACTGCCCAGGCTGTAGCTGGTGAGTCTAGGAGTGAAGATGCCGTGCCGGATCAGCACGCGGCTGTGGGTGACCAGGTACTCTGTGTTGTCCCACTCGCGGTGAGTGAGGACGAAGTGGCCTCCCAGCATGTAGAGGGCCGCGAGGCCGAACGGCACTCCCCACAAAGCCAGCCAACCGGGCGCTTCGCTAGTAAGCACCACCCCGAAAAAGGCAATTACCGCCGCGAGCAATAACCCGCCGAACACGCTCAGCGGCCAGGTGCGCCAGACGAACGCCTCCCGCACCGGCTTCCCCCGCCACAGCACCCGCTCGCCCACCCACAATTCGCTCGCAAGGTCTAAGTCAGGTGCGTGTCTGGTGGTCATGGTGATTAATTACGAATTTCGAATTACGAATTACGAGTGACGTGTTACGAGTTACAAAGTCTCTTCTGTAATTAGTAATTCGTAATTCATAATTCGTAATTACTTATGTGGGTGGCCTGTCGGGGGCTGGGAGGTTGGCGAAGAAGTCGTTGTAGAAGCGGGGTTGGTAGTTGTCGAGTAGGGCCTGCACGCGGGCTTGGTCGGGGGAGACCACTACCAAACCGGCGTGGTGACGGCGGTTGACGCGCCATACCACTTCGGGGTCGTTGTAGGCGGTGGTGTCGGGCCACTCCTGGCGGGCGAGCGAGACGATCATGCCGCCGTAGTCCTTCCAGTGCGCCGGGACCGCGTAGGGCTTGTCACCGCCCGCTATCTCCACTTTGGCCCACTCGGCCCACAAATCTACGCCGGTCGTGGCCTGCACCAGGTCGGTGATGTGCGCGCCCCCGACGCGGGCTGCCGTCTCCAGGAAGTAGTATTGCCCGTCCTCCTTGCCCCTGATGAACTCGGTATGGGTCGCGCCGCGCACATAGCCGAGCAAGTTAAGCACCCGGTCGTGCAACTCGCGCACCTCGGTCGATTCGGGGCCTTGCCGAGGCAGGGTGCGAGTGACGAACAGGCCGCCTTCGTGCATCACGTTCAGCGGGGGCGCGCCGTACTTGTGCACCTCCGCGAACAGCACCTCACGCTCGTAGGTGATAGCGTCTACGTGGTACACGTCGCCGGGGATGTACTGCTCCATCAGGAAGTACGACTGCCTGTCGCCCAACTCGTCCAGCGCGCGCCACAGTTCCTCGCTGCCATAGATGCGCTTGATGCCGATAGAAGCGGCCTCGGCGCGGGGCTTGAGCACCCATGGTGGCGGCACCCGGTCCATATACTCCCGCAACCTGTCGTAGTTGATGATGGGCACGAAGGGCGGTACGAGTATGCCCTTCTCCAGCGCCTGCATGCGCATCGCCAGCTTGTCGCGGAAATAGCGGGCGGTGGTATCGCCCATGCCGGGCACGCGGAAATGCTCGCGCAGGTGGGCCGCCATGAACACGTCATAGTCGTCCAGGGGCACGATGCGGTCGAGGTTGCGGCGGCGGGCGATGTAGCTCGCGGCGCGAATGGCGTCTTCGCGGTTGAACAGGTCGGGGATGGTGTGGAACTCGTCAATGCTGTCGTGGGGCCAGGGGGCCTCGCGCAGCCTGTCCACGGTGAGCAGGACCACGTAGCAGCCCTGGCGCTTGCACTCGCGCAGGAACGGGTGGCCCTTCTCGTAACTTGTGATGCAGAGGAACGTCAGCGGTTGCTCATCAGCCATATCTCGCGGCCCCTTTCATGGAGGCGACATAACACCCGGCCATGCGGCAACACTGCCCGCATTGTAGGGAGAATAGCACGCGGCGGGGATTGGCGTCAAGATGGACGATGAACGATAGGAGACGGAACCGCAAAGACGCAAAGAGCGCAAAGGACGCGCAAAGAGGATGATGGTTTGGAGAAGCGTGGGGCACAAGACATTGCGCCCGCGTAGCATATCATCTATCCACCACTCAGTCCTCACCGCTACATCCTGTCCTATCTCATGCGCGCACTTTGGCCGTTGCTAAGGCCACTGGCATATGATATAGTAGGCCCCAAGTCTGTGTTTTAGTCGTGTGCCTGTGGCTTTATTTATGACTTGGCGACAGTTCTCCCTCCACCGCCTGCGTATTACTCTATCATTGCGCTCTTAGCTCCTACCGCGTCGAACTTACTCCATTTTGTTGGAATAAACTATGAAAGGTAATCCCGTAACGTGAAATGCACGCCGCAGGAGTACGCTTTCCACCAGCGGGTGCTTGGGCGAGACCCGGTCGCTTTCTCCGAGCTGGCCGAGTGGCTGTACCCAAGCCTGGTGCGAGATACAGGGAGGCGCGCCCGCAGCCGCTCGGGTAACGCGGTAGATATGACGCTGGTAGAGGAAGCCGTAGGAGAGGCCCTGCTCGATTACAACGACGCGCCCGAACGCTACGATCCCGAACAGGCGTCCTTGCACTCGTACCTGGTCATGGCTGCGTATCGCGACTTCCAGAACGCCCTTAGCAAGGAGCGCAGGCACGCACAACGCCAGGTCTCGCTCCTGGGTGAGGACTCCGCCGGCATAGACGTGGCTGACGGCAGGAGCGACCTGGATAACCTGCTCAATCGCATCTCGGCGGAGGAGTGGTGGTCGCTGGTGGAAAGCACGTTCAGCGAGCCTGCCGACCGGCAACTGGTGATAATGCTGGCGAACGGGGTGCGCGCCACGGAGAGCTACGCGAAGGTGTTGGGCATAACCGGGTTACCTACGGAGGAGCAGGCACGGGAGGTCAAGAGGGCCAAGGACCGCCTGCTCAAGCGCCTGAAAAGGTTAGGGGAGTCGCACGATGGGCGAAGATGAGCAGTACCAACCAAGCCTGGCCCGACTCGCTAGCCTCGCCGCGTCACGTCTCAGCCTCATGTCTAGCTTGATGAAGCTTTACAGGGAGCGAGAAGGTATGGACGACGAACAGTTGGCGGCTTTCCTCGAATGCGACCCCGGAGCTTTGCCCCGCCTGGCCCTGTGTCGCCGCCCCCGCCAGGCACCCGACTTCAGGGGGGATATAGAGGCAATCGCGGCCCATACAGGCGCTAACCCCGGCCGCCTGGCGAAGATGGTGCGCGCCGCCGAGGTCCAGGAGGCATTGAGCGGAGGGGGCAGCGCGGGTGGTCCTTCCATGCTGATGGCGGCCCGCGACCACGAAGACCCGGCTGCCGAGGAAGACGACACATCGCAAAGCGGTGAGGCTACAGAGGATGATAGCCGTTGATTACGCGTTAGAGAACGCCGCCCGCGAGTTCTGGACGCTGGCCGGGACCGCGCCGGAGTACCCGTGCGATCTTGAAGGCAGCCTCACCTGGGCGGTGCCGCTGGATGTGCGGCCGGTGCCCCGCCTGCGGGTGAGCCACGTAAACCGTCACGCCCGCGAAACCGGGTTGCCTTACCATTTCTCAGGGAGAGACCGTCGTCTGTGCGGGTGCCTGCTCGCCTACAGGGACCGGGGTGTCGTCTTCCTGGATGCGGAAATGCCTGAGGACGAGCGCCGCTTTACCCTGGCCCACGAGCTAGCGCACTTCCTGCTCGACTACCGCACTCCGCGAGTACGTGCCCTGGTCGCACTTGGAGAGGGAGTACGCCCGGTGCTCGATGGCTTGCGCCCGCCGAGCGTAGAGGAGCGAGTACACGCCGTACTGGAAGGCACCCCTCTTGGTGTGGTGGGGCACCTGATGGAGCGTCCCACCGCCGGGTTGCCGTCCTCCGCCGTGTTGAGCATCGAGACGCGAGCCGACCGCCTGGCGCTGGAGCTACTGGCCCCGGCAGCCATGTTGCTGGAGAAGGCGGCGGGGCTGCGCGGAATGCCATACAGGGAACGCATGGACGCCCTGACCGCCATGTTGGTGCGGGAGCATGGTCTTCCGGCGGGAGTAGCAGGCAGGTACGCTAGCGGTCTGTTGCACAGCCATGTCGGACCGAGCTTCCGCGATTGGCTGTCTGGTCAAGAATAAAACCGCTTGTCACAACGGGGGTACTTCAGCATAATGTACGGGCGGACCGGCTTCGCGCGGGTAGCATGCGGCGCGTGCCTGTTGTAAGACCAGACCCGGAAGGAACATTGTGCCTGGCTCCATCTACGTAATCGGACATAAGAACCCCGACTCCGACTCTATCTGCTCTGCGGTAGCGTATACGGCCCTGTTGCACGCGCAGGGGCAGACGCAGGCAGTGGCCGCGCGCCAGGGTGTGTTGCGCCCCGAATCGGCCTACATACTCGACCGCTTTGGTGTGGCAGCGCCTATCTTGCTTACCGACGTACGCCCCCGCGTAGCCGACGTGATGACCACGCCCGTTACCACCGTGAACGAAGATACCTCCCTGTTCGAGGTGGGCCAATCATTGCAGCGCCTGGGCATACGCATCATGCCGGTGGTGGACAACACGGGCCACCTCACGGGCGTGATTGGCGTGGAGGACTTCGCCCGGTACTTCATCGCGGGCCTCGACCTGGACGAATTGGACCGGGTGCCCCTGGAGCTTGACAACGTGCTGAGCGCGCTCGGCGGCCGGGTGCTGGTGGAGGCCCCAGGCCGCACGCTGCGGGACCGGGTGATGGTGGGAGCGATGCAGATCGACTCGATGCTCAAGCGGCTCGCGCCCGACATCATGATGGTGATGGGCGACCGGGAGGACGCTCAGCGGGCGGCGATTGAGTTCGGCGTGGGGGCGCTGGTCATTACGGGCGACCACCCGGTGTCGGAGGAGATACTGGCGATGGCGCGGGAGCGGGAGGTCACCATTATATCGGTGCCGCACCACACCTACACCACCGTGCGCCTGATACACATGAGCGTGCCCGTGCGCCACGTAATGAACCGCGACCCTCGCACCTGCGGCCCTGACGACCTGGTGGAGGAAGTGAGCGAACGGCTCCGGAGTGGGGCCGCCCGGTCGCTGGTGGTGCTGAAACCCGACAACACGGTAATGGGCTTCGTCAGCCGCTCCAGCCTGCTGAGGTCGGCGCGCAAGCAAGTGGTGCTGGTGGACCACAACGAGCGCAGCCAATCGGTGGAAGGCATTGAGGAGGCCGACGTGGTGGGCGTGATAGACCATCACAGGGTGGCCGACTTCCAGACCCGCGTGCCGCCCTTTATGCGCCTGGAGCCGGTGGGCGCGACCAGCACCATCGTAGGCAAGCTGTACCTAGAGTCGGGCCTGCCCATACCGCGCGAAATGGCGGGCGTGCTGCTGGGTGGCATCCTGGCCGATACACTGGTTTTCCGTAGCGCCACCAACACACCGGAAGACGAGCGGGTGGCCCGCATACTGGCCGGGCGGGCGGGCGTGGACCTGGAGGAGTTCGGCAACGCCATCCTGAGCACCGCCTCTGACGTGTCGGACCGCACCGCCGAGCAGATTGTCGCCTCCGACTTCAAGGAGTTCCTGGCGAACGGCAGCAAGTTCGGCATCGGCACGATAGAGACCACCAGCGGCGCGGAGGTGCTTTCCCGCCGCGAAGAAATACTCGATGAGTTGGCTCGCCTGCGCGCCCACGAAGGCTACGACAGCGTGATCTTCGCAGTGATAGATATAGTGCACGAGCGCACCACGCTGCTGGTGCAGGGCCACACCGAGGCGCTCGCCTCCACCTTCGACACCTCCCCCGCCGACCCTCACGCGGTGCATTTGCCCGGCATAGTGTCGCGCAAAAAGCACATCGTGCCGATGCTGGGCACGCTGGCGCGAAGCATCTCGGTGAGGTGAGGAGTAACCTGTAACTCGTAACTCGCGACTCGTAATGTGATAGTCAGTAGCTCGGTTTGAAGTAGGCGCGTAGAGTGCTTATGTTGAATAGCAGGACCAAAGCCCCACCCTGTCATCCTGAGCTCAGCGAAGGATCTCAAGAAGGTGAGTAGGGATGCTGTTGAACATTAGGGAACATTATGCGGAAGGTTCAGCGTAGCGGTGGAAGTAACATCTGAGATCCTTCGCTGCGCTCAGGATGACAATAGGGGCTTGGTGCTCGCGGTCCAACAATCATGCGGTCGGACATAAATGTGCGGGTGCTGGCAACTAATAACTAACAACTAACAACTAACAACTCGTCGCGCCCATGACCGACATTCGCCAACAACAGGCGGTGGACCAGGCGCTCCCCGACCCGGACGACTTCCTGGAGCTGGAGGGGGACGAGTTCAGCGCGGCCTTTGGAGAGTCGCTGGACGCCACGCTCGACCTGGCGACGTGGCAGCCCGGCGAGGAGATGGCTACACTCTACCAGCGGTTGGAACGGGAGATCGCGGGCGCGGTGGAGCAGGAGGACCGCATACGCGAGCGCATCCGGTCCGAGCTATTCCCCTATGTGTTCGGGCACCCTGGAGCGCCTCATGACGCGGGCTGCTATCGTGTGGACCTGCCGACGCTGGAGAGGGTGCATCGCGGCCTGCTGTTCACTGGGGCGGTGGAGGCGTGCGACGGCACCAGTCTGGTACACGACTCGCTGGCCCTGACAATCGCGCAGATTGGCGTGTCGCTGGTGTCGTACCGGGGCGACCAGGGGACGTGGGTGCAGCGTCTCTTCCGGCGCGACCTGCGCGTCAGTGGTCTCGACCCTGTAAGCGAAGCCATGTCGCTGCTGGAGAAGCGGCACAGGCGGGCGGCTGCGGAGGACAACAGCAGCGACCGCCTGAGCGACCTCAGCCGTCGGGGCATCATGGCCTACGCCGAGCGGGCTATACTGCTCCGCAAGTCGTCGGCTATGTGGCGCATGGGGCACGGCAACCCTGTGAGCCTCGAATTGCTGTCGGGCGCGGGGCTGGTGATAGACGGCGAGATGCCCCTGTTGCGCCAGAGCATAGCGGTGTGGCGGGAATTGCTGGCCGGGCACAAGAAGTGGGTTTACGTGCCGAGTGCCCCGTCCAATCGCCTGATGCTGACGCTGGGGAACGCCCTCTACCCGCTCGAATACGCGCTGGTGGACACCCCCACCCGTCGGCTGCGTGACTTCGTGGAGAACAACCTGCCGCAGAGCAAGTACATCTACCCGCGCGACGAGGCGAGGCAGTTCGTGGAGGAAGTCGGCCCGCAACTGGTGATAGGCGTCTACAGGGCCTCCGGTGCCGCCCCGCCTTACATGTTCTACGCCCACCGCGACCACGCGCACGAAGCCGCTATGATCATCATGGCCGACAGCGCCATGCAGGAGCACCGGGGCTTCCCCATGCTGATAGACCTGGCCGACGCGGTCTGCCGCAGCACGTTCGGCCTCGACACCTTCAGCGCGGCGATACGAGAGGCGTACGTGGAGGCGGGCGTGCCCTTCCGTTACTTAGGAGAGCGGGAGATGAAGCCTTAGGCGTTGCCAACCTTAAAGTGCGTTTCACAGCATGGGGCAGGAGACTAAGGTAAAGTTTCCGTAGGTGCTCCTTTAGTGGAAACTTTACTTTCGGCGGAAGATTGGTTGCGGGCACCCGGTGATTGGACCCTGGCGAGGAGTTGTGGCGCATGGATGACAGGTCTGTCTACGATTACGCGTTCCTGGGTGAGGTGTCATACTGGTTCGAGACGGCTGATGAGCTATTCGTCGCCGTCAAGTACGCGCACGCGGGCGGCGACCGGGACTACCTGTTCGCCAGTTCGTTCGAGCAGATACTGGACCTGGCGAACATCTTACCCCCGACGACCGATATAGTGGTCTTCAGGGAGAAGCAACTCCCCTACAGGGGCACGGCGGACGAACAGCTACTCAGCACCGCGCTCGCGGCCATACCTGACGGCGCGGAGTGGTTGCTGCTGACCCGCAAGCGAGAAGGGGAGCAAGACTACACCCCCAGGAGCGGCTCGACGCATGAAGCATTGAGAGCGGCGTTCGCGGAGTTCAAGGGGAAGCAGGTCGCCGTTGGGTTGGCCCCGGTCTTTTCGGGGGCTGATGGGGAGGACGTGCAGTCGGCGCTGGTGCCGTTCCCGGATGGGAGCGTGCAGCGGGCGGAGGCTTATTGAAAACCAATGAGCGACGGCAACACCAACCCTAACCTACAATCCGGCTCACCCCACCGCTGGGGACAGCCCGGCGCGCCCGTGCCCGCCGACATCCTGGAGCAACTCGACCAGGACATCGCCGCGTCCGGGGGTGAGTGGCAGGAGCCTGTGGAGTACCTGGGTGCCGTCGGGCGTACCATGTTCGACCTGCCCACCTCCGAGGACAACACGGTCACCGTGCTCCTGCCGAGGGAGGAGATAGGGCGGGTGCCCTCGCAGTCCATCGTGCGGGTGCGTAGCGTGGGCGACGGACGCATCTACCTGGGCATCGTGGTCAAGGGGCCGTTTGCCGAGCCGGACGGCTTGAGGGGGGATGCGCCTATCGTGATTACCACCGCGGTGAGGGGCGGCATCTTCATGCCCCGCTACCACGGGCGCGTGCAGGTGGAGCTTATAGGCGAGCAGGTGGATGGCGTGGTCGTGCCGCCCCGGTTGAGGCCGCTCCCCAACAGCCCGGTCTTCATCCTGGACACCGGCGAGACGCTGGACATCCTGCACTTGGACGGAGACATCACGTTGGGTGTGCCCGTAGGGTACGAGCAGCTTACCGCCTCTGTACCGTCCGACAAGAAGTCGGTGCTGCCCCGGCACCTGGGTATCCTGGGCACCACGGGCGGCGGCAAGTCCACCACCGTATCGGGTCTGATTGCCAGCTTCCAGGGGGCGGGGCTTGCCACGGTGGTGCTCGACACCGAGGGGGAGTACACGCAGATATACCAGCCTACCCCCGACCCGACCATGCTCACCTCCCTGGCGAAGCGCGGACTGGAGGCGCGGGGCGTCGAAGGGGTGAGGGTGTACCACCTGCACGGTCGCGCCACGACCTGCCCTGACCGCAGGCGCGTTACCTCCTTCTCGCTCCAGTTCTCCCAGCTATCGCCATATTTGGTGATGGAGATACTCGACCTGAACGAGGCGCAGACCCATCGTTACGGCAAGGCTTACGATATAACCAAGCGCCTACTTCGCCAGCTAAGTATCTTCCCCTCCAACCCGGAGGAACGAGAGCAGTTACTTGAGCTTGACGAGATGGAGACCGGCTACCCGCGCATGACGGCTGCCCACATGTACGACGTGGTGAAGACCTGCGTCGAGGTGGTGTCGGGCGAGGAGGGCGACGGTAAGTTCTTCAGCCCTGAGTTCAAGCAGGCGGGCAGCGAGTTGCTAAAGGCTGTAAAAACCGCCGACATACCAAAGCACATCGGAAGCTGGCGGGTGGTGCAGGGCCGCCTCAGCCAGCTACTGCGCCTGCACATCTTCGACAACCCCAGGGCGGGGCCGCTCGACTACGCCAGCCTCACGCGCCCCGGCACCGTCTCCATCATCGACCTGAGCGACACCGACTCGCCCGCAATCAACAACCTGGTGATAGCCGAGCTGTTGCGGGGGCTGCAAGGCGCGCAGAACGACAACTACAGGCGCTCGGAGCAGGGCGGGGAGCAGCGCCGCTTGATGATTATAGTGGAGGAGGCGCACGAGTTCCTATCGGACGAGCGGATTAAGCAGATGCCGGTGCTTTTCCAGCAGGTGGCCCGGATCGCCCGCCGGGGCCGCAAGCGCTGGTTGGGGCTGTGCTTCGTGACGCAGCTTCCCCAGCACCTGCCCGACGAGGTGCTTGGCTTGATAAACAACTACATCCTGCACAAAATCAGCGACGCCAACGTCATAGCCCGGCTCAAGCGTTCGCTAGGGGTCGTGGACGAGTCGATGTGGCGGCGACTGCCCAACCTCGCCCCCGGCCAGGCGCTCGTCTCGATGAGCAGCTTCGCCCGCCCCCTGCTGCTCAACATAGACCCCACGCCGTGCAAGCTCCGCATGGTAGACTGATCCGGGGATCATGATGCAAAACGGTGACAGCCCAGCACAAGAGAACAGCCCCGGCACCTGGAAGCGCCCTGTGATCAACATCCTGGGTGAAAAGGTGGCGCTCGGCCCTTACGACAAGGGCATCGTTGAGACGTACCACAGGTGGGTGAATGACTTCGACACGCTGCGACTGGGAGGTCTGCCCATCAAGCCGCGCACCCTGGAGCAGCAAATCGCCTCCTTCGAGCGTTGGGGCACCGAGTCGGACGAGGTCTGGTTCCTCATGTACGAAGTTGCCACCTGGCGGCCTGTGGGTTGGACGGGCATACAGCACATAGACCTGCACCACCGCTCCGCCGAGTTCGGCATCACCATAGCCGAGCCGGACGCACGTGGGAGGGGTTACGGCACAGAGGCGGCTCAGTTGGTGCTCGATTACGCCTTCACCGCATGCGGCCTCCACTCAGTCTATCTGACCACGGCAGCCTACAACATTGCCGGGCAGCGTGCCTACAAGAAAGCTGGCTTCCGCGAGGCCGGACGCCTCCGCGAGTCCGACTTTATGGGCGGTAAGTTCTGGGACCTGATCTATATGGACTGTCTGGCGACCGAGTTCACCAGCCCCGTGCTCGCCCGCACCTTCCTTCCAGAAGAACCTGGGGCTTGATTGCGTCAGGGTGTGTACTGTCTCGCGGGGAGGGCTTAGGGACGTGCAAGAATCCTACAAATGGCAAGGCCGACGCCCGTCGATTGAAATCGAGGGCTACACCTTGGGAAGTCTGCATAGCAGACTGGTTCATCTCATTGAACCTCAATAGACCTGATGGTATGTATCAGTCCCCGAAGGGGACTTTGCCTTGTATAGCCCTCGATTTCAATCGACGGGCGTCTCTTGCCCCATTCTTAACGTCAGACGGAACCATATACGGTTCCGTCTCTGCCGGTGAAAGCCGCACAGGGTGGTGCTAGGGCCGGGGCAGGCTTGCGTCGGACTGCCTATGCGTGAGGCGTTCGGCTATCTCTAGCTCGGTGCGGCTCTCTGCGGGCTGGTTCATCCGGGACAGCATCTCCGCCAGCCACATGTGTATGGCCGGGTCGTGGGGCTGGAGGCTCTTTGAGATCAGCGCGTCCCGCCACGCCTTTGAGAGGTCGCCGCGCTCGGCAAATCCCCTGGAGGTGCGCAGGTACTCCTCACCGATGGGAAAGAGCGTGCCCGCCCTCCTGTACGACTCTACGGCCTCGCCAATCTCGCCCCCGGCCTGCTCGACGGAGCCACGCAGGGTATAGACGGCCTGCTCCCCCATCCTGGTCGATAACCCTTCACCGTTCAACGTGCCGAGGAACGCCTTCATGCTATGCCCAATCTCTGAGCCGGAGGGTGCTTCGCGCAAGACCGATACGCGGTAGAAGTGCGTGACTTCGGCCCAACGCGAGCCGGAGAGCAGGTCGGGGGGCGTATCGAACTGGTAGCTCACCACCCAGTAGATCGAGCCTTCGATCTTCCGGTTGAACAGCAGGGGGTCAACGAGGCTGTAGGTGGGCGCGGGCGGCCGGTCCTTCCAGTAGTAGTTGCTCACCGTGGGGTCCCACCCGGCAAAGATGATGGTGTCCTGGGGAGTGGCCCGCCCCGCGAGATACTGCGAGACCGCCCGCAAGTCGGCCCTGTCCACCACCTGGCTGGCGGGGTCGGTGCCTGCTACCGCATAGCGCAGGCCCGAATATAGCACGAGAGCGAACATAACCCCCGCCAGGGCAATGCCGGTGAGCTTCAACAGGGCTTCGACTGCGGAGTAACGCCGCAGCAGCCCCGGTAAGAACGCGAGCGTAACCATGCCGTTGGCGACCAGCAGCAGGTAGAACGGCATGACAAATAGGGCGTAACGCTGGTACACAACGTTGGTGGTGCCGAGCACTACAAGAATAGCACTGGGCAGCACTACGAACAGCAGGCAGAGGGCGATGCCCCTCCTCATGCCGCGCAAGACAAGCGGGTATATCCCGGCTACCATGAACAGAAGCATCACCGGCGGCACGATGCGCTGAAGCTCAGGGACGCCGGGCCGCGAGAACCACTCTACAAGCTCCACCGGCGATGTAAGGAATGCAATAGGTTGCAGCGCGGCCATGTCGGGCGGGGTGCGGGGCACGCTCAACATATCGAGGCCCATCGGGACCGCCGCCAGGCCGACCGCCGCTACCGAGAGGATCGAGTGGAGCAGCGACCTCGGCGCGGTGGCCCTATTCCGCCAGGCCTTCCAGAGCACCCACAGCAGGTACGGCCCAAGCGCTGGCAGCACCAGCGTCAGCACGTTATAGGAGGTCAGCACGTTGGCAATGGCGGCGGCAGCGAAGGCGACCCACCACTTACCTGTAGCATCCCGTTCGGCGCGCAACAGGCAGTAGACCAAGAGCGCGGTGAGCAGCACCAGCACGGTGTAGGGCCGCACGTCCTGCGAATAAGTGAGATGGATAAAGGAGAAGGCCAACAGCCCGGCGGCCAGCATGCCCTGGGCTCGGCCGAACATCTCTTTGCCAAGCGCGTACACCACCAGCGGTGTGACGGCACCCGCGAGCGCGGAAGGCAGGCGCACCAGGGCGGCGGTGGTCGTTGGGTCGGCAAAGAGGGTGGTGAGCCAGACGGTGAGATAGTGGAGAGGGGTCTGCACGCGCATCCAGCCGAAGCGATCAGTGAAGAAAAAGCCGGGGCCATACTGCGCCACTTCCAGGGAAGCGATCTCATCGAACCAGAGGCTATAACAATCGAGGCAGTAGACGCGCAGCCCTAGCGACAGGAGGAAAATACCCCCCAGCAGAAGCGCCGTATACCCCATATAGCCAGGCTTGAGCCTAACGTCGAACGCCTTTAGTAGCGAAGCCATTTAGTCTGAGACCTTTGTATCAAAACGTGCTGCCGTTGCCGGTATCGGGCACAGTGAAGCGTGACCGCACCGGCCTGTACCAAGTATAGCAGCGCGCATGCGAGGTTAGGATGGGTAGTTGAGGCTAATACGGACGTTACATAGGTACTGGTACGGAGAAGTTATCTACCATCAGCGATTTGTTATATAATCCACGCATGAATCTCTATAGCATCTTAGCTTGCCCCACCTGCAAGACCCACGTTGAGCGGCAAGGAGACACCCTCGTCTGCGCCCAGTGCAACTGCTCTTATCCCATCGTTAACGGAGTACCCATCCTTCTCCCCGGCGGGGAAGTGCCCATTACCGAGTACCAGCACGACCTCAAGGTCAGGTCTACGTACGACCCCTGGTTGCATAGGGTCGTGCTGCAATCGCTGCCCGCGAACGCCACCGTGCTGGACCTCGGCGCGGGCAACCTGACGCTGGACCTGCCGAACGTCATCCGCATGGACGTGACGCTCACTCCATACGTGGACGTGGTGGGCGACGCGCACATGCTGCCCTTCCTGCCCGACACGCTGGATTTTATCTTCTCGCTTGCCGTCATCGAGCACCTGCGGAACCCCTTCGAGGCCGCGCAGGAGACGCATAGGGTGCTGCGTAACGGCGGGTACGTCTACGGCGAGTGCAACTTCGTGTTCGCGTACCACGGCTACCCCCACCATTACTTCAACGCGAGCCAGCAGGGGCTGGAGCAGGTGTTCAATTCGTTCGAGAAGTTCCGCTCCGGCGTGGCCCCCTACCAGATGCCTTCCGAGGCGCTGCGTATGGTGATAGGAACTTACCTCCATTGGATGCAGTCCGGTGACGAGCCGGGCGCGCTCACCTTCCGCCTCTTCTTGCAGGAGATACTCAACCTGCCCCTAGGGAACTACGACAGCTTGTTCACCGAGGAAGGCGCGCTGAACGTCGCGGCGGGGGTTTTCTTCTTCGGTAGAAAGCAGGTCGAGGGGCCATCGGAGGTAGTTTCGCCCGTAGTGCAACAGGTTTGGGAAGGCGACGATTCGCTAAGAGCAAGGTTTCCGAGCTTGTTCGATATAGGGTCGGTGCCCAATATCATGCTCTGGGCGAAGGGAGAGGGGCGAGAGCAGTTTGCTGAAATAGACGCGTACTTCCGGGAATTGGTGCCCTTCAGCAAGCGAGAGAACGTGGACCCCGCAGGCCGGGAGCACTTCGCTGCGCTGCCGGTAATCGCACCTGAGTTCGGCTACGTGCCCGACCCTCGCACAGCGGAGTCGCTACCCCTGGCGGGCACGGGCCTTGTTGAGCGACTTGAGACGATGGCCGCGCGCAATGAGAGCCTGGCGAGGGACCTCACCGAGCGAGATGTCTACATCAAGCACTTGACATCCTTCATCGATGAGAAAGTGGCCTACATCAGACGCTTAGAATCGACTGTGAAGGCCAGAGATGCACAGATCAGGTCTCTTGAGGCAGAGAACAGGTTCAACCCGGTGGCCCAAGCGCGCCGTGTGTTGAGACGCAGGAAGCGGAAATAGAGGGTGACGGTGATTACCCTTCCACTCTGTCTTGAAAAGCTGCCGATAACGCAAAAAGAAGAGGGACCTGCATTAGAGCAGGTCCCTCTTCTTTTTGCCTGGTGCTACTTGCCTGGAGCGGCTTTACTTGCCGTTGTTCATATAGCTCACGCAGTCTCCCTGGTTCTTGAACTTACGTGGAGTATCGAAGCGCTCCCAGCCGCCGTTCTTGCACTGCTCTGCGCTGGCTGGCGGTCCGGTCGCCGTGTCGCACGTATCCCCTATTCCATCATTATCGAAGTCGGCCTGGTCTGCGTTGGCGTTGAGAGGGCAGTTGTCGGCAGTATCCGCAACACCGTCATTGTCGTCATCGGTATCGCAAGCGTTGCCCATGCCGTCGCCATCGGTATCCAGTTGGTCGGCATTAGGGACAAGCGGGCAATTATCGGTGGTATCCGCAACACCGTCGCCGTCATCGTCAGGATCGCAGGCGTCACCAAGTCCATCGCCGTCAAGGTCTGCCTGGCCCTGGTTGGCAACCAGAGGGCAGTTGTCGGTGGTATCTACCACGGTATCATTGTCGTCATCAGTGTCGCAAGCATCGCCGGTACCATCGCCGTCAGTATCAAGTTGATCGGAGTTGGGCGTTAGCGGGCAGTTGTCCGTGCCGTCGGCCACGCCGTCGCCGTCATCGTCGGGGTCGCAAGCATCCCCGAAGGCGTCATTGTCCAGGTTGGCCTGGTCGGGGTTTGCGACCCCTGGGCAGTTGTCCGCGATGTCGGCCACGCCGTCACCGTCACCATCCGGCTCGAAGTTGTAAGTCACCAGATTACCGGAGGTGCCCAGATTGAGCGCGTCCACGGCGGCGAGGAGGTTAGGGTTGCCACTTCCCTGGTTGATGCCGAAGCCCCCGCTAATCGTGGCCCCGGGATTATTGGCTACGATTTGCGCCCACGTCCGCTGGCAAGCAATACTAGCGCCTAAGCATTGACCGCCAATGTTCGCTGTGGACCACCATTTCCCGGTGAAGGCGTTCCAATTCTGCCACTGACCGGACACTATGGTGCCCGCCGGGGTATTGTAGATAGGCTCATAGACAAGCGTTGTGAAGCCGCCGGGAACGCTCGGCCCATTAGGGTCAACCTGGATGTTGAGGCCAGGTAGTTGCGATCCCGTTCCCGTAGTGCGATAAGTAGAGTAGCCTATCGCGTCTATAGAGGCCAAAGCTGTCCCAACATGATCGTAATTGAACAGGAAGACCTTGTGGGTGCTTAGCGGGGTTGATAGCTGGAAACTACCGATACCCGCGGGCGGCGTTGCCGGGCCTACCACGAATGCCCCGCTGCTGGGGGGAGTGCCTATGCGTGTGTAAAGCACCCATTGGTCGGTGGGCGGCGTGTTCTCCACCTGCCGCGTCACGTCACCCTCGGTAACGATCACGGTCGCAGCCGCCGCCTGTGCCAAAGGTGCCCGCGCCAGGCTACCGCCCGACAATGCTATCGCCGCCATCAGCGTTACTGCTACTAATCCTCTGAGTTTCTTGCCAACCATCCTGTAGTCCTCCTGCTTGCGTATTGTGTTTGGTATTTGTGCTTCTTGCCGGCGCAGCCCTTACCATTCGGTTGAGCTACTGTCCGGCCTTTCCCTTTGTCACACAGCCTTCCGGCTCCCCTGACTCCTAGAGCCTCGGCGCGCCTGTACCAGCCCCTTCATAGCCGCGGACATAGCAACTCACGGCTTTGCAGGTAGCTTCTCATACAGCACGCCAATCAACCACCGACTATATAGGTCGGTAGCCTGCGTAACTCTGTGCGATAGATGGGCTTCGGCTGGTAGGTCGTAGATCGGTTCGGCGGTTATGGAGTTTTCTACAACCCTCCACACGCCGACCAAGGCCCCTTCAGCCCAACTGCTCCAGTATATATTTCGGCCTTGTACCTGTCAATGGTTCTCGGTAGTATTCTTGACTAATCCTACCGCCCATAATACCTGGTTATGCCGTGGTGCCGGGCAGGGGCAGCGCGAAACTGAAGGTGCTACCTACCCCCTCCGTAGATTCTACCCACATGCGGCCTCCGTGCCGCGCCACTATGCCGTTCGCTACGTATAGGCCCAGGCCCAGTCCAGGGTACGGGTACCGCGCCGACTTGACGTTCGCGCCCCTGAAGAAACGGTTGAAGACCTGCCCAAGCTGCGAGGCGGGTATGCCAACGCCGTAGTCGCGGACAGCGGTAGTTACCTCTCCTGCTCCTGCTGTCACTACCACCTCGACCTTGCGCTCGCTACCCGCTAGGCGCGCACTGTACCTTACCGCGTTCTCCACAAGCGTGATTAGCACCTGCTCTATTCGCTCTTTATCGGCTTCAACAATAACAGGCTGGCCAGGTAGCTCTACCTCAAACTCGAAGTCGTATGCGGACCGCCTGCGGCTCTCCACTACCTCCCCGACCAGTTGGCACAGATCGAAGGATGTTAGTTTCAGTTGAAGGTTGCTGCCCTCAACGCCGGACACCTCCAGCATGGCATTCACCAGGCGAGCAAGGTAGTCCGTTTTCTCGTCCACGATAGCCAGGTGGCTCAGCAGGTGCTCGTCTGCGCGTCCCCCGGCGGCTTTTAGAGCCAGTTGCGTATAGCCCTTGATAGCGGTAAGGGGAGTGCGTAGCTCGTGAGAGGCCACGGAGATAAATTCGTCCTTCTCGGCTTCGAGGCGTTTGCGCTCCTCTATTTCGGCCTGGAGATGTTGGTTAGCGGACTCCAGCTCGGCCGTACGCTCCCGCACCCTGCTCTCCAGTTCCTCGTTCAGTCTCCTGACCTCATCCTCCGCCTGCTTGCGCCGGATGAGAAGTCCAAGCTCGGCAGCCACCGCCGTAACCAGCTTGACGAGGCGGGTATCTTGCTCTCGTGCCCCCTGCATATAGAAAACTATTACCGCTACCACTTCCTCGCGGTCAAGCACCGGGATGGCTACGGCGGCCTTTAACCCCACTTCCTGGGCGAGGGAAGCACGAGCTATAAGCCGGTGCCAGTTTGCGCCCGTTACATCCGGCACCCATTCCGCGTTGCAGGTTTGCCATGCACGACCGGGGAGACCCTCCCCAGGCCGAAAGGAGAAGCGGGCGCTCATAGTAGCGAAGTGCTGAACGGCCGGGTCGCGCACGTAGTAAGCAGGGCTACGCACCAGCAGGGTGCCGCTCTCGGTTTCGCTGGGCAGCCAGGCCTCCCCGTAGTCCCAGCCGGTGCTCTCGCACACGGTCTTGAGGCCTACGTGGAGAGCATCGTTCAGGTCGTCCCCGGTGCTGACGGCCAGCGCAATCGTCTGCATCAGGTGTAACTCGCGTTCGACCTGCTTGCGCTCGGTAATGTCGCGGATGATGCCCGTGTAAAACACGCTACCATCTATGGTCCACGTGGAGAGAGACAACTCCAGCGGGAACTCGGCCCCGCCCTTGCGCAGCCCGTGCAGTTCCACCGTGTGGCCTATGACGCGGCTCTCGCCCCCGGAGTTCATCCGTGCCATGCCTGCGTGATGAGCATCCCGGTACCTCTCAGGCATGATGAAATCGAGCGGCCTGCCCAGTACCTCATCCACTGCATACCCGAAGACCATCTCTGCGGCACGGTTCCAGTAGACAATATTGCCCAGGCTGTCCGCTGAAATAATAGCGTCCGAGGCCGAGTCCGCGACCGCGCGAAACTGCTCCTGCTCATGGGGCGCTATTTCACTAACAGCAGCGCTCTCGCCGTCGAAGCTTTTCCCCTGCCTGTGTAATCTGCCCCGGTACCGTCTCATAGGTGCGCCATGCGCAGTGTGCCCTCCACTCTGCTGCTCTGCCTCTGCTATCGGGCACGCAGTTGCCCTCTCAACTCACTGCGGCTCCAATTTCGCCGGTGTGCCACCTTAGTGGGTCTACTTCATTCTACAGCCGCTAGTATCTATATTCGTGCCATCGTAATCATAAGAGAAGACATCCTGGGCTGCAATACTGGCACCGGCTCCTCTCATCTTTGCTACGCCGTTCCACCAGAAACCTAGCGTGCAGGGTAGCGGACAGAGCATGTTGAGGGTCTGCTTGGATTAGGGGCGGCCCTTACCGTCTGGACACTCCTCATGACTTTAGCCGACCCCTCCAGTTGCTGCAACACTACCCTTTGGACTACCTCTTGGTGTTCGTCTCTTCGCCTTACGTAATGGCACTGTAGAGTGTAGCTACAATGATGATAGCCACACAACCGAACCTTGCGGCCCTGACACGAGCGCTTGATGGCCCTCTTTCCTGTTTAAACAGGCTCGACAACACCCATACGTATAGCGGATCTACGCTGGACAGAGCGCTGGTAAGAGATGCCGATCCGACTTGTTTAGTGGCTGCAATAGTCAGGTAGCGGGAGCCGAGTCGAAGCACCTGTACACCCAGTACCATCAACAGTACCTCAGGTTGTTTCCGCCCCCTCCAGAGAGTTGCCACGCTAGAACGTGTACCGATCCAGCCTATCAACAGCAGGGTCATTATTACCACCCCTGGCCTGCTTACTAGGAAGGCATCTAGGCTGTTGTAACCATGGAGCAGGAGCCAGTTGGTCAAAGTTGAACTGAGTGCGCTCAGAGCGGCGCCCGCTACGGCCCAGCGGAAAGTGTGATAGCCATCGCTACCGCGCCTGCTTGGAGCCTGCGTACCCACAACACCATCTTCTATGGTATCTTGGGTAACTTGCTTTTTGACGCTCGCCTCGACAAGCGTAGCCCAGGAGCCCGCCACTAAGAATGCGCAGAACATGATGTATTGACTGGAGTCTAGCCTCTCACCAATGAGGCCGGCGGAGAACGCCAGAGTAAACAGAGGCCCTGACTGAAAGGCGAGGCTGACCAGGAATGGGCTGCCTGTGCTTAATGCTTGGTAATAAGCCCAACCTGAGAGGATATATAAGGCCCCCACCAGGAGCGCAATGCTCGCAGCCAGCAGCCCCGCACTGAAGAGCAGGGGCAACCCTGCAAGTGCGAAGGGAAGTGTAACCAGGGCCACGCTGAAGAGCATCATAGCCCGAGGGACTTTATGCCTGGCGAGGGCTTCCTTCTCAACGACGACGTTGAAGGAGTATATCCAGTCAGCGACTAATTGGAGGGGGATCCAGGAATTTAGTGAGAGCATTTTACACCTTCGGCGTGACAAGACTAAGCAAAATAATTTACCGGACGGTCTAATTGTGAGGGATGTTCTTTACAGAAATGTCGCAAGTGCAGTACGAAGAATTGGACAAAATCCGTTTTGCGGTTGTAGATCAACAATAAGTACAGGCAAGCCATCTCGGCTTGCCTGTACTTATTGTTGATCTCGTCGTCTACTGTTATGGGGAGGCGATCTATCCTCCCACAAGAGGCAAGGATTACGTCCTCAGCAACTACTCTCCACGAGTTGCGGCCACTCCCTATCTTCTAGACATAGATAACGGCGGAAATTGTATTGCTTCGCAATCTTGTCGGCTTCTGCGCGCAGCCTCTGGGCCTGGTCTACACGGCCCAATCTAAAAGCGTAATAAGCTTGAGCTGCGTAAGCTTCAGCTTTATCATCCCAGTCAGGCAGTACTTCTCCCACCTCATGCAGTTTCTCCAGCACCTTAACAAATATGAGCTTCGCTTCCTCCTGCCTTCCAGCGCGCCACAGTTCATCTCCTTTGGCCCCCATTACATGGGCAAGGTTACCTTCTATTGCCTTTTCCCATCGCTCATATCGCGCAATCTCGTCCGGGTGCTCTCTCCAGATCTGCTGGGCCTTGAAGAAGCACCTCTCCGCCTCTTCAAACTGCCTGTTGGAAAGGTAGAGCTTGCCTTTAGAGTTCCACGCCATCATTACCTTCTGCCATAGTCTGAGCTGCTCGAAGAGGGCCCTGGATGTATCCAGGTTTCTCATACATTCAACGAGATTATAGCGAGAGGCCACGCTATCCACGGAATAGTCTGCGTATTCCGCTAATCTACCACGCCCAAGCAATATTTCCGCCTCTAGACGCGTCAAGACCTTCGACCGGTCAGGCCGCGCGCTACCGTTATCTTGTTTGCTCGCGATGACCTTGTTCATGATTTTCTCAGATTCTTCCAGCCAGTTCACTCCATGTTCAAGGTCATCTAACATGATGCAGATGCTGATGTAAGTCTGAAATATGTCAGCTAACGCTTCGAGTGCCTGGTCAGTTCTTGTCCTACTCACCCAGGCACGCACCGAGGCGGACAACTCTAGCAAGCTTCGCCAGTAATTCTCAGCATAGAAGAAACGGCCGGCGCGACGCAGTAGTTTTACCAGGTCAACTATTTGCTCGTCGGCCTGCTTGCCACCTTCTTCATCGCCATGGGAGAGCCATTCTGCTACCGCCAGGAAGTTTAGGGCGTCCGAATGCAACTCGGGATACTTTCTAAAGTTCTGGGCTTCTTCACTAAGCTCAACATAGTACTCCGTCCAGCGTTTTCGCGCAGTGCTATACCACTGAAGAAAGTTCTGCTGGAGATTTGTCTGCTGAAGATCGGTTTGGGACTTGAGCTTCTTCAGGTCCTGGAGCTTATCTTCCACGAAATTGTAGGTCATCCCGTGCAACTCGTACCTTGTAACGTCGGTATCTACACTCTGTTGATACCGCACAAGGCGGATTAAACCCCGGTCCGCAAGCTCCGAGAGGGCAGTGCTTACATTTTCAGGTTGCATGTCGGCAGCCTTGCACAAGGCCTCTAACCGCGCAGGAGCCCTGAAGAACGTTGCTGCAATCAGGAGGTGCCGGGCACTGAAGCTTAAGCTGCTCCAATATTCGGCGTAACAGTAATTGTACATATTGACCAGTTGCGCCTGCGTTAGAGCTATATCATGCGCACTCTGGACCTCGCTGTTACCGCTTCGCCTCAGGCCGCCCATCAATTCACCCATAGACATACCATTCGCGATCAGCCCGAGGGCCATCGTCATGAGCATAGGTATTCCCTGCGTCAGATCAACGAATTCCCCGAGATCCTGGTCTGTGGCTTCCATGATCTCATTCAGGCGCGTCGCCCTTTGGTCGGAGGCCGGGATTTGTCTCGGTTCCCCGTCCGTACCGATCACTTCCATAATCTCATATAATTTGTTCGCACTCGGTGCAAGCCTTTGCGCATGCTCCCTTATAAACTGATCGGCGTAGGGACGTTGCAGACCTTCGAGCCACACCGGCCATATATAGGGTCTTCCCAGGTCGGCTTTTTGTTTAGCGATAACCAATATTCGGACGTGCCCAGGGCGGTAGTCGAAGAGCCAATCCATGAGTTCCAGATCGTCTCTGAGTTCATCGAAGTCATCGAGCACAACCAGCACGAACCCCTCGGCATCGCTCAGCAGCGTCTCGATCTCCTGCCTCTTGTTTTCGAACGTCCCCGAGGTGACCTTCCAGGGTTTGTCTTGGGACTTGGTTATCTGGCGCATGATCTCATTCAGCACCTTGACAGAGACAGGCTCATTGCGCCTCAGCCCTCTGCGGGCTGTATTTCGGGAATAGTTCGACTTATTGAGCCAAATCACGTGCTTAAATAGAGCTTGCCCCGCTGGCCCTACTCGCCGAACGAGCTCGCGGGCAAGCACAGTCTTTCCGGCGCCTGGCATTCCTGCCAGCCACGTTATTCGAATCTCTATTTTTGCTTGGGTCAGCCCCTGTAATAGTTTCTGGATGTCAGCTTCCCTGCCGAGCAAAGGTGCCTGGAGGATGGGAACGGGTTGTGGCGGTGTAGGCTTTGGACCGCCGCTGCCGGAGTCCTGCCCGTTTTTTAGCCAGGCCCCGAGTTCCGCCGCCAGGGCGTGAATCTCGTTGGGCTCAAAATGGGCCTGAGTCAGGAATGCTTGCAGCCAATCGCTGTCTAGCCGGCCCCTTCGCGAGCAGTACTCCGCCAAAAAGCGAATTGTTTTCTTGTATTTCTCGTGGTCGCGTCTATCGGGGAGGTAACCTCGTCTCCAACGGATCACTGAATGCGCGGTATAACCTAGGTCCCGAGCTATTTCCTCCTCTATTTCAGCAATGCTGCCTTGCGACCGCGCAGCAACGCTACGTATACCCACCGATAGCAATTCCCCGAAGCGGGGTACCTTTGCATTCATCGTAACCTCCCGTTCCGATCAGCCGCTCATTGTGTCTCCTTTGACTTTGAGTCTCAGCTGCTATAGCCGCATGAGTTTTGTTTATGGAATAGTAGATGCGAGTGGTAGTGTGAGTATAGCCGCTGGCTCTACATTTCTTTATGCAAACTTAATACGGAGAAATGTAGAATTATTGCTTCTGCAATAAGCTATATCCGCTGGCTGATAGCCTGTAAAAG
>JALZHG010000181.1 GCA_030914045.1 Chloroflexota bacterium
GTACAAAGAGGACCAGGGTACATGTGTTGTACTCTGGTCCTCTTGCTTGAATAACATCTCTTAATCTCTGCGCGTTCTTTGCGTCTTTGCGTTTTCGTCTCCTTAACCTACACAACGTCCTCCGGGGAGAGCTGGCCGGTCTGGGTGCCGGAGGCCAGGAGCCAGTCCAGGAGGCGGGTGTTGGTGGCGGGATCGTGCTGGGCGAACTGGTGGTCACAGCCTGGTAGGAGCCAGAGGGTCTTGGGTTCGCGGGCGTCGTCGTAGAGGCGCTGGCTGACGTGGGCGGGCACTACCTCGTCGCCTTCGCAGTGCACCAGCAATATGGGGCGCGGGTTGACCCGGCGGGCGGCGCGTTGCAGGTCCACGCGGTAGAGTAGCTGCATCATCGAATTGACGTTGACGCGGGGCAGGGGGCCGGTAATCATGGGCGAGGTGTGACCGCGCTGCACCATCGCCACCTCCTCCATGAGCGTCATCAGCATCATCTCGTTGGCCGGGCAATAGGCCACCACGGGCGATACGTCCTTCAGGTGGGCGGCGGTGTGGATGGACAGCCACCCTCCCATCGAGGAGCCTCTAATCGCGATGTTCATCGGGTTCACTTCGGGGCGGTTTTGCAGGTATAACAGTCCCGCCGCCACGTCGTTGAAGATATTGGCGTCCACCTGCCCGCCGCTCTCGCCATGCCCGCGCAGGTCCATAACGAGCGCCGCGAAGCCCGACGCGGCTGCCATCTGGCCGAACGCGGCGTGCCGCTCTTTAGACGAGCCGAAGCCGTGGCAGACCAGCAGCCCAGGGGACCACTCGGCCTTTCCCTGCGGCAGATACAGGTGAGCCGCCAACTCTACGTCATCGTATGTAGTGAACCTGACCAGTTCCATCTATGCGTGTCCCTGTGCGAGTTGTTAGTTGTTAGTTGTTAGTTGTTAGTTGTTAGTTGTTAGAGCTTTGTGAACCATACGCCCGAATTATATACTACAATAGCTTCGCATGCTGAGTCCTACAAAAGTACCATGCACACAACGGTTATGGCACCGCTGGACTTGCCAACCCGTATCATTCCTCTGACTAACAACTAACAACTAACAACTAACAACTAATGCTAACAAGCCTTCTACGCGACGAAAACAACCAGTTCCTGGTGGTGCAGGATATCGAGGCCATCAGTGACATCGTGCAGAACAGGGACCGGCTGCTCTGGCTGGACCTGGAGCGGCCTTCGCTTGCCGAGTTCCAACTGGTCCAGGAGGAGTTCGGCCTGCACCCCCTCGCTATTGAGGACGCGATGGCCCGGCACCCGCGTCCGAAGCTGGACCAGTACGACCACTTTTACCTTATGGTCTTCTACCTGGTGAGTGTAGCCCATCAGAATGCCGCGACCTCTGCCGGGGAGGATAACGAAGATACCACCGCCAGCACGGGCATATTCAGGCCGGGCATAGACGGCGGCCCCGAAATCCACAGCATGCGGGCCTATGCCCCCGATGCCCCGGCCTTTGTCGCCGGACCCTCGTCACAGGGCGGCGCTACGGTGCAGACAGGACCCGCCGCCGGCCTGGGCGTGGGACTCTCCCAGGTCGAGGCCGCCGCTAGCATGGACGCCAACCCGGTAAGTGATAGGATCAGCCTGCGCGAGCTGACGCTGTTTATGGGCGAAAACTACCTGATTACGGTGCACAACAGCCCACTACCTGAGCTTGCTGAAGTGGCGCGGCGCTGGCGGCAGAACGTCGCCTTGATCGCGCCCCGCAAGGCCATGGCTACAGAGCGTCCCGTGGTGCCGGGTTGTCGCCGCCTCTCGAACGAGGAGAGGGCCAATCTCGAAACGCGTGTGGGGCTTGCAGCCAATCCCCTGACCCCTTCAGCGGGTGCAGATATGGGTGTGCCCCTCCCCGTTGCCCCGGCGGATGAGGCTGCCGCCGGGAGCGCTGCGAACAGGGCTGGTCGAGTGTATCGCAGGTCGAGGAACGGCCAGAACGGGCGAGCCGGGCACCAGGGCGAGATCGGCATTCTGCTTTACTCGTTGCTCGACACCATAGTGGACAACTACTTCCCGGTGGTAGACAGCATCGTGGACCGGGTTGAAGACCTGGAAACGGAGATATTCGAGCACTACAACCAGAAGGCCATCGAGTCGATATTCAGCCTCAAGAAAGACCTGCTCGGCCTGCGCAAGGTGCTGGCCCCTGAGCGCGACGTGCTCAACATCCTGGTGCGCCGCGACCTACCGATCTTCGACCAGCAGACCCTGCTTTACTTCCAGGACCTGTACGACCACATCGTGCGGATCACCGAAAGCGTGGACACCTACCGCGAACTGCTATCCAGCGCCCTCGATAGCTACCTCTCCATGCAAAGCAACCGGCTGAATATCACCGTGCAGACGCTGACCTCCCTGTCCATCATATTGATGAGCGTGGCGGCGGTGGCAGGGTGGTACGGCATGAACTTCGCCGGGATGCCGGAGCTTACTTCCCGCTTCGGCTACCCTGGGGTGATGCTGGGCGTGGTCCTCCTCGTCATAGCAGAAGTGATCTTCTTCAAGCGCAAGGGCTGGCTGTAAGGCTTGTTTGGTCCTGCGTACCAACTGTACCGTCACAAACTACCGCGCTGCCCGTTATAAAGGTCAACTTGTCGTAATAACTAAAGGATTAAGGAGGGTAGCGTAATGGGTAGTCTGGTAAACATTCTCTGGACGATTGCGGTGATCTTGATAGTGTTGTGGCTGCTCGGCTTGGTCTTGAACATAGCTGGTCTCGCAGCCAGCGGCCTGATCCACATCCTGCTCGTAATCGCCGTCATCGTGATAGTCTACAACCTCGTCACCGGCCGCCGCGCGGTCTAGAAAATTTGGAAATTGGAAATTGGAATTTCGAATTTGATTGGAGTTCTTCTAAATTCGCAATTCGAAATTCCAATTTCCAAATCCGAAATGCGTAATCTTGCCTGGGGGTTGATGTTCGCGCTGCTGGCGCTGTATGTCGTGGGATTGCTGCTGTCGTGGGGCGGCTACGCTTCCTGGCACCTGTTGCTGGTGATAGTGGCAATCCTGTTGATTTACAACGTAATGTCCAGGCGGGGCACTTAGCAAACAAGAGTGGGATGAGAAAAGAGAGCCTTTAGAGGCTCTCTTTTCTTTATGTGCGTTGATCTGTCGGCGGTATTACCTGTTTGCGCCGCTGAAGGCTGCCATGAGGCCGAAGACGAGGAGCAAGAAGCACAGGCAGAAGAACAGGACCGCAATTCCGAGCGGTATGAAGGCTGCCGCCTGGGCCCTCCCCGGTGCCATGCGCTGCGAAGCTTCGAGCGATTTGCCCTGGCTGTACTGGCGATATACGAGTGCTACCAGGCCCACGAGGCCACCAATGCCAGGTATGAGGCCGAGCACCGAGGCGATAACTCCCAGGGGAACATAGCTGAGGGACAGCAGGTAGGCGTGGGTCATAAAGTCCGCACCCTGTCCGCCGAGCATCTTAGCCACGGTGTATATGATCCACGCGCCGATGAAGAAGAAGAGCGGCGTTAGGACAATCGAGAAGAGCGCCCCGGCGATTCCACCACCACCGGCAAACGCACCTGGGTCGAAATCGATGCCTTGCGCCCTGAACTGGTCGCGCAACGGACCCATCTGAGCCGCCGCCGCGCCCGCTCCTATGAGGCCAACGATGACGTTCACGGCAATTACGATGCCCAGGCCTATGAGGATCTTCATCATATTGGCCTTGGGGATCTGGCTCTCGTAGAAGGCTGTGTTAGGCGTGGTCACCGCGCCCATGTAGCCCTGCATCAGGTCCTGGATGTCAACGCCGCCCGCGCCGCCCATCGAACCCATGCCGCCGCCTGTGGGCGGGGGTGGAGGTGGGGGTGCGCCATATCCGCCGCCTGGGGGTGGAGGGGTATAACCGCCGGGAGGGGGTGGCGTGTAACCACCGGCCGGAGGCGGAGTGTAGCCGCCGGAAGGAGGAGGGGTATATCCTGGCTGCTCGCCCTGCGGTGGTATGTTCGTGGTCGGGGTGCCGCCTGAGGCGGGAGGGCTATAGCCTCCAGAGGGCGGTGGCGCGTAGCCTCCCTGTCCCCCTCCAGAGGGTATGTTAGTGGTTGGGGTGCCCTCCGAGGATGAGCCTCCCGGGGACGAGCCGGATGGTGGGCCTCCTGGTTGTTCAGGTGGTGGCTGGTAAGACATTAGCTGGACTCCTTTCTAGCGGGTTTTTGTGTTGAGGCACGTTAGAGAGCTAGGTCGTCTAAACAGATAACACAGCACAGGCCTAAAGCCCCTCTCGAAGCACGAAACGCATACGTTCATGAGGAGCAATGCCTTGCCGTATGCTAGCAGAAGCCCCTCCAATTGTCAATACCTTTGCCGCATATTTACGGGCGTTTGCGTAGAGCGGGCAGTCCAATAGGCTTGTACTCACATTCTTCTACGCAAGTGCGCTGCCAAATGTTGCAGTGTGGTGGACCTCTGTTTGCCCAGTTCGGTGGTCCGGTTTTTGCCTGCTGTGTTGCCATATGTCGCGCACCATAGTTACCGGACCCACTCCTTCGGGTCCAGACACTGAGCAGGCGAGGCCGCAGGGGCGTCTCAGCAGTTGGATTGGGTTGCTGAGGGGTCGGGCGGTGCTCGCCTTTGTGGCCGTGCTGGTGGTCCTGTTCGGGGTAGTTATGGGCCTGGTGCTACGTGCCGACCTGCAACCAACCTGGTGGGACATAGTCGTGACCCACGAGATACAGCAGTTGCCCGGCTCTATCGGCTTGGTCCTGGTGCGGGTGAGCGATCCAGGGTTCGCTCCCTGGAACTGGCTCGCGCCCATCGCGACCGTGCTGGTAATGCTGGCGTTCCGGTGGCGCACGGAGGCGATGTTCCTGGCTCTCTCGGCGGCGGGTGGTTTGACCGCCGAGTTGGTCAAGCAACTGGTCCATCGGCCCCGCCCCGTACCCGAGTTCGCGGACATCAGCTTCGTGCTGCACACCTACTCGTTCCCCAGCGGCCACGTCACCGGCTACGTGACCTTCCTTGGTTTCGCCTTCTACCTCGCTTACACCCTACTGCCTCGCAACAACCCCTTACGTTGGGCGGTGCTCATTATATGCGGGCTGTTGATAGTGCTAGTCGGTCCCTCGCGCGTCTACATGGGCCAGCACTGGGCCTCGGACGCGCTGGCGGGCTACTTCATAGGCTTCGCCTGGCTCCTCCTGTCGATAGAGCTACACCGCGCCTGGCTCCGCAGGCGTGCCGCCAAAGCGGTCGCGATCCCTGACGCCGCTTCCTCTGTTTGAGGCTTTTGGATTTTGGATCCAGTAGAAGTCTGGACAATCCAAAATCCAAAATGGCCTAAATCTTTACTAAAGTACTCTTGACGCTGCTCTCCTACATCTGGTAACATCACTCTATCGTCTGCCTGAGAGGGCGCAGACTTCCTCACCGGCGAGTGCCATTCCCCCGTACGTTTAGTTAGATTGGGGGCTTTATTGCCCAGCTATGCCGTGCGCCATCTCCATCCCCGGGAGTCTATAGCTACGCCTAACGGGCGTCGGGTCCGCTATGCCCGGCTTGTGCGGTTCGTGGCTTTTACCGCCATGCTGCTCATGCTGCTTGGCCTCGGCAGCTTTTCGCTTGCCCCTTCTTCCCCTGTCCAGGCCGCGCCCAAGTCGTACCCGGTGCAGCCTTACGTGTATGCCGCCTCCACGTCCGCCACTACCTACGACATCATGCTCGCGGACGGCGCGAACAAAGACCGCATGGTAGCCCAGGTCAAGGTAGACAGCGTTTACTTCGGGGACATAGCGGCGCGCCTCGCCTACGACAAAGGTATGCTAGCTTTCCGGGTGAGCGGAGACCGCAACGGCGGCTCTAGTCTGTATGTAGTTGACATAAGCACAGGCGCGTCCACGCAACTCGCTCTGAGTAAGACGAAGGCGGAGGGCATCGGGGCTTTTGCCTGGTCGCCTGCCGGTAGGACGCTGGCTTACGTGCGCAGCAGCCCCGGTGTGGACCCCGCCGATGCCGACCTCGCTTATGGCACCGTCTACCTCTATTCGGCGGGCTTCAAGCCGGTGAAATTGAGCGGCTCCAATGGCAACGACCGCGTGCTGGCCTTTTCCGGCGACGGGTTGGGTGTGTACGTGGTGCGGCAGGAGGCCGCCAAGACGGGCACCCTGGAGCACCTGGCGTTCCTGCCCCTGTCGGGCGGGGAGGCCACGGTCATTATGCGCAGCCAGCCCGGCCTCAAGTATTCCAGCTATGCTGTGTGGACGCTCCCCAACCAGCCCGCTAAGATAGCGGCCCTGGCCGAGGGTGACTTCACGCTGGCGCTTGCGGGCACCGTCCCGGCCAAACCCGCGGCCACTACCACGCCCACCATTACCGTACCGCCGCAGAGCACAATAACTTCCACCTTCCAGATGGCCGCATCGGCCACGCTGGTAGCCACTACCCCGACCACCACTACGACACCCACGCGCACGGCCCCTCTATCCAAAGTGCCTGTCGCGGGCAAGCTGGCGCGGCCTTCGGGGCTGGGCATCGTTGTGGCCGACCCCGCAAGCGCCGTGCCGTACCTGGTGCGCCGCGATGCTGAGGCTTTCCCCACTATCTCCTGGGCGGTTGACGGCAAGTCGCTCATGTTGGGCGGCTCACGCTCCGGCGCGGCCTGGGTGGTGGACCTCGAAGGGGGCAGGCGGGCGCTGGGTACCCCGCTGAGGGGGCTTTCGGTGCTGTCCTGGTCGGCTGACGGCTCGGTCGCTATGCTGTCCGACTCGCCCACCAGCAAGCTGCTGACGCTCGATTTCAGGGGCGGTAAGGTGCTGGCTTCCAGGGCGTTTGGCTTCTCCAAGGTGGGTGCGCCCGCCGTGAGCCTTGCCGTGCCGTACATCCATCAGGTGAACGACACCGCCGCGAGTGGCGACGGCAACTGGGCGTGCGGCCCGACTTCGGTGGCGATGGCCCTGGCTTATTACGGCAAGCTGGAGCCGTGGGAGACGGTCATGCAGGGCCGCACCGGTGCGGCTGCGGCACCTTCAGGCTCCAGGCCGCCCGCCGGGATGGACTTCGCGCCGTACGTGACCAACGTGTACACCTACAACGGCCGCACCTACAGCGCCACGGCCCGCGACCCCAGGGGCAACATGCTGGCGGGGTTGTACGGCACCATATGTCCCACTGGGCTGGCAAGCTGGAGCGCCATGCGGTCGGTGCTGGAGTGGCACGGGCTGACCGGCAACCAGATACCCGCTAGCTGGGACGGGGTAGTGGGCGCGCTCAAGAAGGGCCGCCCGGTGCTGCTCGGCAACATGCTTACTTCCGAGGGGCATATCTTGCTGGCGATAGGGTATACGCAGGACGGCAACCTGATCGTGAACGACCCCTACGGCAATCGCTTCGAGCCGGGCTACGGGGCCAACAACGGCGAGCGGGTGATCTACCCGTGGAAGCGCACTACCGCTCGCACCGCCGTAGAGGTGATAGGTGTCTGGCCGCCGCCCACCAGGACGCCCACTCCCACGGCCACTAGCACGGTGACTCCTACCAGCACCGCAACGGCCACCGCCACGAACACACCCACGCCGGTAGTGACGTTCATAGCGATACCCGACGCCCAGGCTACCGAGGCGGCCCTGCAACAGGGAGCGCCTGAGGCCACGCAGGAGCCTACACCCGAGCTTATACCTGAGCCTACACCCGAGCCTGTGATAGAACCTGCTCCTCTAGTGCCTACCCCATAGGCATAGATATGGGCTGCCAGGGAAGCAATCAGCAGCCCTTTAACCTGCCTTCTCCCCAATCGGCCCATTTTACTTACCATTAATTGATGAAATTTACCCAAAGCTATTGACTATAGAACATTTGTTCTATATGATGTGCTTAGAAGTCATCCTAAAAATGTAGATGTAGATATAGGATATGAGCATCCAAAGGTGGCCCCTGTCATTTCGAACGCAGCGAGAAATCTCGTCCTCTCCCGGGATGTTACCTCTTTCTTACAGTGCTGTGATGCTGAAAGAAAGGTGGTATTTGGGTGGTGAGGGACGAGATTCTTCGCTACGCTCAGAATGACAAGGCGGGGCTTTGGTGCTGGAGGACGAGATTTCTCACTGCGTTCGAAATGACAAGATAGAGACTTTGGGTGCTCTAGGAAAAGGGTAGTTTGAGGTGGTGCGTGACGAGATTCTTCGCTGCGCTCAGAATGACAAAGGCCGCCTCATCTGCTCAACTCACCCCTGGATATTTTGGAGATGACTTCTACATAACTCCTTAGCACGCACTTTGGCAACAAATCCGAAATCCGAAATCCCAATTCCCAAATCACATGGCCTTCTCACATCTACACTGCCATTCCGCATATT
>JALZHG010000423.1 GCA_030914045.1 Chloroflexota bacterium
CTGATCCTGTTCCAAGTGAACCTAATCTCTGGTTGATATTTCGGCGCATCGGTATGAGGCTCTGGAGCCGGCGGGGAGGCTGGCATTCGGGCTATGGGCTCCCCATAATGGTGGGCGAAGAGGGTTTAACCCTCTTCATCTGCTCGGTCGGGCCGTTCTCTTATAAGAGGACGGTCCGGCTTCCCCTTGGGTCGCCGCAGAGCTCTACCCTCTAACCGGCCCTGGAAGCCCTACTCTCACACCAACCCCTGAGAAGCCCTTTTCCACGAGCTTGGGTGAATAAGGTTATGCTCATTTTCGATTACATGTAATCGCCCAGCTGGTAGGGTAGTGAGTTCAAGCCCATCTCCCGAAGCTGCCAACAACTAACCTCCTTCTGGAAGGATGCGCCGGCGGAGTGTACCAAAAACGTTCGTTTTCGGTACTCTTTGTAAGAGTGGCAAATTCCCAGAAGTTACGCATGGGGGAATGTTCCAAAAGTTGTTCCAAAATCAAAATACCAAAACTTGACAAACCCAATGAGTTTTGGTACATTTGTTATATGAGTTCCATGACTGCCGAGCAGAAGAAGAAACTCCTCAAAGCCAAAGTTGCGGTTGCGCTGCAGAACGAATTGGGGAGAGTGCCAAAAGAAGAGGAGATTGAGCAGGTAACGCTTTTAGCTCGCGTCATGTACAAGGCAGTCTTAGGCCTTCACTATAAGAGAAAGGAACAGAAGAAATCCGGACAACTGGCTATCTTCTGATGCTGCTATGCTCATTGGTTACGCCCGCGTCTCCACCCATGACCAAACCTTAGCTCTTCAGAAAGATGCCCTCGAGAAAGCCGGCTGTGAGCAAATCTTCACCGATCATATCTCTGGTACCAAAACTGAACGCAAAGGGCTTACAGAGGCTCTCAGCCACCTGAGACACGGCGATATCCTGGTTGTCTGGCGACTTGATCGGCTTGGCCGCAGTCTTCGACACCTCATCGACACCATAACTGCGCTTCATGACCGGGGAGTAGGCTTCAAATCATTGCAGGAGAATATTGACACCACAACCAGCGGGGGAAAGCTCGTTTTTCATATCTTTGGGGCCTTAGCGGAATTTGAGCGGGAGATTATCCGCGAGCGCACCCAAGCAGGCCTTGCATCAGCCAGAAGTCGCGGCAGGATAGGCGGCCGGCCAAGGACACTCACTCCCAGGCAAGTACAGATCCTTCGGAACATGGCCGCTGATAAATCCTTGACTGTGGCGGATATTTGCAAAACCCTTGGTATTGGCCGGACTACGTTTTACCGGTATGTGAATGCAGATCAGGCATAGTAGGGGGAAGTACAGCCTGCTCTAGAGAAATCCGAACTTAAAACCCTTCGGAGAGAAACAGGAGAAGTTGTAAGCACCAACTACTCCGACCACTCGTGACGAGTTTGCTACAGCCTGTGGCGCGGTAGGAAGGTTCGTCAAGAAGGAGAAGGCTCAAAGAGGAGCCTAGTAGTAGTGTGGTAGAAGGAGCTTAGAGAAGGCTAAAGGGAGATGCCCGTATTCTTGACCGCCCCGAAGGATCTGCAGCGTACCCTGACCTACGAAGAACTCCTTAGAGTCCTGCGCCAGGAGAGGCACCAAGGGGAGGAGGTAGTGGCCGACAGGGACCTTTTCCGGGATAACCGCCACTGGAAGAAGAGCTGGAAGAAAGTCTACGAAGGAGCCGACAAGCTCTACGTGCTGGCCAGGGAAGACGGGACGGTGGGGCTAGGGATCTACAAGCAATGGAAGTTCTTGAGCGAGCGGGCGGTCCCCTCGGAGGTGTTCTTCGCGGGCGCAAAGAGCGCCGCCGAAGAAGGCTACGAGGACTTCGACCTTAAGAGGATCGAGGTTGCCAAGGGAGAGGAGGACCCGGCGAGGTTCGCGCTGGTGGATCTTCGATCCTAAAGCTCGGAGGAGTAGAGAGAGCGCTCTAAGTCAGTAGTCGCTTAAAACGGGATGTCCTCGAAGCCTTCCTTCTCAAAGTCGGTATCATCTGCTCCATCGTCGTGCAGTTGCTTGGCCGCAAGACCCCATCCTCCCGCTCCCCTAGCAGCAGCGGCGGCGGTTCTTCCTGCACCAACCTTAGCGGAAGCACCTGCCACCTCTGCCTGAGGGTTCTCTGGCTGAGGGTTTTGATGAGCGCGGCTCAAGAACTGCACCCTATCGGCAACCACATCCACCGCGCTGCGCTTAGCTCCATCGGGGGCTTGCCAAGTGCGGTACTTAAGGCGCCCTTCCACCAGGATGGGGTCTCCCTTTTTCTTGTAGTTGGCCACCGTTTCTCCCAGCTCCCGCCAGGCTGAGACGTTGAAGAAGTCCACCGCCTCACTCTTTTTGGAGCTGATGCGGTTGACCGCGATCGGAAAATTGCAGACCGGCACTCCGTTTTGAGTAACCCTAAGTTCGGGATCCTTGGTAAGGTTGCCTGCTAAGACTACCCGGTTAAAACTGACCATCTCTCTTTGAGTCCTTCTGTTGTCTTTCTTTGCTATGGTAGCGTGGCAAGATGGATCCGACTCCTGCCCTAGATCCTACCCTGACCGATAGAGTAATTATCCGCTAAACAGCAGAACTTCCAACCATAAACCCCTGAGCCAGAGCTCCCTCCCTGGAGGAGTGCCGTACAGCTCTGTGAAGGATGGGCCAAACCTCGCTATTCACGCTACCACTGCATACGAACGAACTTCCGAGAGGACCCCAAGAAAGCGAAACCCGTCTATCGAACTTCCGCTAATCGTATTTCTCGGAAGTTCGGTTCGGAGAGCTGCTGTTAAGAAG
>JALZHG010000182.1 GCA_030914045.1 Chloroflexota bacterium
GCCGTGAGGACGGGCCCAGAAGCGGCCCTGTAGACCGGCAGATTCGGCGGCGCGGATGCCAATCAACTCGACTCGCTCGGCCGAGCGGTGGAAAGAGCGGACGGACGGGGCCTCGTCTTTCCCCGAGCGAGGCGGGGAAGAATGTCGGGTTAGGACGAAGCGGCGGAATCATACCCCCGCCCCACCGGTTGTCAAGAGTTATTTCCGCCCGCCGCGCTATTCGGCCGAAGGCCCGGTACCGCTACCCGGGCCTCGACCGGAGGTTTCATCACCCGACGTAAGGGCGGCCTATAAAGGATATATACGATTTGCTCCTTTTAATTGGCACGCAGCGGTGTGCCTTGGCGAGATTGACGGCACCGGAGGCCGTTTTTAAGCAGAGCCCATCCCCACGTCCACGCCCGCTGACGCACGTTTCTTCAGCCACATTGCCAGCGCTAAGAGCGGCGTAAAGAGTAGAATCTCCAGGAGGAGAAACCTAACGATCCTCGCGGGCGGGACCCTGGAAGGCAGCTCGGAGAGTCCGGCCCAACCGAGTCTCAGCCGCGCCGGCGAGAAAGGCCAGAGCAGTTCCATGCCGCCCCCTTCCCTCACCGTCAGGAAATCCAGCAGCCCGTGCGAGGCGTAGGCCAGCCCGTAGGCGGCCGCCTCCTTCGCGCGCCGCCGGCCGAGGCAAGCGAGGAAGATCAGCCAGACGACAAGCGCGAACGCCGCAGAGTGAGTGAAGCCCCGGTGCCATGCTTTGGACTGGAGGAGGAAGACTAAAAGGAAGTCGAAGTTCGCCGCGTTGGCTAAGAGAGCGCCGGCGAGGAGGGGCAGTGCGCGGAGGCGGGTGGGTCTGGGGTGTACGAGCGCCACGAAGGTCGCGCCTACAAGTCCGTGGGCAATCGGCAGGGGCATGGCGGTCTGCTCAAGGCTCTCCGAGGCTTGGTGAATCAACTTACCTCATCAGTGGCGCGGGGTGGGAGAGCACGAAGTACGTCAGAGTGTAAACGGTATATACTGTTAACTCTTTTTAGCTGTCCGGCCGCGGCGGGCTTGCTTGCGCAACACGCCCTCGTGCTTCGTCCGGCTCGGGAGTTTGTCAGGCAGGTCGACTGAGTCCTTAATCAGGGCCTCGACCCACACATTCGCGGCCTCGGCGTAGGCCAGCAGCACGTGCAGCGGCGGCATCAGCATGCCGCGCTCGAACTTCGAGACGTAGTCCTGCTCCAGTTCATCCGAAAGTCCCAGATGCTGTATTAGTCCGTGCTGGGAGAGGCCGAGCTTCTGCCTGATCTCCAGCAGTTTTTCGGCCAGCCGCTCCGGCTTCTTCCGCGACGCCATAGCCATCAGCAAGAAGTTCCGGATGGCTCACTTCCTCTCTTATGGCGCACCATACTCGGGGTCTGATAACGACATAGATCGAGGAATCAACATAACAAATGTGGGTTAAATAAGCCGGAAATTAACTGTCAAGCCCCGATAAGTTTTATTGAAGGGACTGCGTTGAAGTAACTTCTTCCGCCGTAAGCTGCCGTAGTTGTAGCTGTTCGAAATCGATCCCGAAGAAGTATTTACTCCCGCTCGACACTTCCTCATAGAACCCGGCCGCGAATTGCACGACCGTGGATTTGAGCACCGCCTTCGGCGCGTCGGGCAATCGTTCTTTAGTGACCTCGTACCCGGTGATGAGTTTTCGCACCTGTGAGTACTGGCCTTCGACGCGCTCCGCCCTCTGCAATTCCCGGCTCGTGACACAGTAAGACGTAGAAAAGTAACGCTCGATAGTCGCCTCGACACAGCGCCGCGACTCCTCGGACTCGGGCCAGCCCAGCTTCTCCAGCAACTCCCCATCGCGGAACGCGACCTCGTGTCTCCCCTCTCTACCCGTCCACATCAGGTGCAGCAGGGCTGCCAGCACCAGCGGGTCGCGCCCTCCGGGCAATCCACCCTCATCATCGCTGACGATCTCGAACTGGTAAGTCCGCGCCCATTTATGCGGCCTGGTGCTGCGAGCCCCGTAACGACGGCGGGTTTGGTGTGGCTCGCCCAGGCCGGAGAGCAGGAACTCCGAGAGGTTGCCGCCCAAGACCCGCCGCGCGAAATCCAGTAGGTCCTGTTCGGCCTCCGTTAGGGCGTAGGGGATAGTCATTTACCGTCCGTTAAGTTCGGCCGGCGGGTTGACGGCATACAGCCGCCTGGCCGGCCCGCTCAGCAGGAACCAGTAAGTGTAGACGGCCAGCAGGGTGCCTAGCGGGAAGACCCAGACGTAGAGGGCTGATAAGGCGAGCGCGAGAATCCTGCCCCACCTCCTCCTGGCGAGGATCCCACAAGCGGTGAGTAACTGGAGCAGCGGGAGCGGCAGCACGTAGAGGAGCCACGCCAGCCTCTGCGCGGCGTCGGAAGGGCGACGGCGCGCCTCAAGGGCCACGGCGATGATGATCCCTAACAGGATGAGAATGCCGACCAGCCCGTGAATCAGCCCGAGTACCCTGTTGTGATCTTGTGGCCTCATAGACTCTTCACGCCGGCTCAGTTCGGGTAAATATCCGAGCAGTAAGCGGCGCGTACAGCATGGAAGTTTCTTATCAACTGACGGATAGTGTTCTGTGGTAAATAATGACTGCTAGACATGTGCTTTGATATGTTAGGGGTGATCTATCTTTGACAAGCGCTTACTAAAGCCGGTGCGTAAAGCAGTTCGACGTCGAGGGTGATGCGCGCCGTGGCCGAATCCGGAAGTCGCGGATTCGTGGCGGCCGTAGGCCCTAACGACAGTCTAGTATTCAATAATACTACAGGCAATCATGAAGTAAAAACGGATACCCGTCAGGAGGAACTTCCTGATGGGTAGAGCCTCAAGACCGAAGCCGAGCCGACTCGCCGAGAAGGTGCTTCAGATTCGTACCGACTTAGGACTGTCGCAGAACGGGATGATTGGGAGGATGGGCCTTACAGATGAGCTCCTAAGAGAAGAAATCTCCCTTTTTGAGCATGGCGTCCGCGTGCCGCCGCTGCCGGTGCTGTTGGAGTACGCGCGCGCCGCTAATGTATACGTCGACGCATTGATCGATGATGACGTGGACCTGCCCAAGAAATTACCGGCTAGAGCGAAAAGTGAAGGCGTCAGGAAAAAACTAAGATAATAATACCCCGCACAGCTAACAGCCTGCGCCGTGCGACCGAGGCGTCGGTGCGTGATGTGTAGGCCGCCGCAGCCGCACGGCGGCGTGGTTCGATTCCACGACGGCGTTTTACGCCGCCTACGGGCCTCCAGCGAGGAGTGTCACCCGCTGACGGCCAAGGGATCGCGCAGGAAGCCGGGGCGTCTGGCCGGAAAGCACCTCGGGATCCGCTTAAGGCTGGGCCTGTCGCAGAACGGGCTGATTCGCCACTTGGGACTCGACGAGGAGTTGTAGCAGGACTACGTCTTGAAGTTCGAGCGTGGGGTGCTGTTGCCCCCGCTTCACGTTCAACTGGCGTACGCCGAGGCTGCCAACGTGTGGGTCGAGGTTCTAATCAAAGACTCGTTTTATCTCCCCGGACGGTTGCCGAGTCCGGTGAAGAACGAAGGCATGCCGCGCTACGCTATGAGGAAGGGACTAGATAGTTGATATACAGTATATACTGTTTGCGTTTGGCGCCTTCGAAGAGAGCTGCCGTGCGTGGCGGGAGGGTGGTGGATTTAGGCCGTGCGATAGACACACGGGCCGTCGATCGTGTGGGTGACGAAAAATCCTCCGGATGACGGAATTTCCGCCCCGGGTCTGCCGACGAGGCGCAGGCTTCATGCACGGCAGAACTCGATAGTTACCTTCGAGCTAGTCACCACCCCACAGGAAGCTTCAAGTGCGGAGTCGTTATCCTGCTCTCCCTTACTCGGGCGGGCAAATTGAACCCGCCGGTTTCTGGACCGGAGTCGCCCGATTTTGTGGGCGACTCCGGAAACGTACTCGCGCATAGATTAAGATTCTTACCCGTCTCGTTAAAGCCTCAAATTCGTGCCGCTGACCGGTCACGTGTTCGTGTTCGCGGCGGCTAAAGCCCGCCTGAGTCTCCGCACACACTCGGGATGTAGACGCATGACGGCCGGCTCCAGCCCGGCCCGACACCTCTCGCAGATCAAGCCCGCCAGCCGGACGTCAACGCTCGGCGGCGCGAAGAAGAGCCGGTTCCCGTAACTCATCACCTCGCCGCTGGCCGGGTCGCGCTCCTCCACCAGGCTGCCCTTGGCGACGAGCCTGAGCGCCGCGTGAAACACAAGGTTCAGGCCGGCGTCCGCGGGGAAGCCGGTCGCTGTGAGGCGCGGCCGATACCGGTGGAACAGGTCCATGATGTCGCCGCCCGGGGCCGGCCTCTCTTCCTTCAAGCGTCGGTGGCAGAGCCAGAGCGCAACGCGCTCCTCCTCGTCGGGGTTTGCGCCCTCGACCGCGACGTAGATCCAGCCGTCGCCGTGGCGGTTGATCAGAAAGTCAAAACTCGCGGTGCCCGGGAGCAGTTCCGCCCGATCGAACGGGCGACCCAACTCCCTCTCGATCAGCCCGCCGAGGTCCGCGAGCCGCGCGTCCCGCCCCAAAACCGCGCCCTCGGCGCGGGTGAGGAAACCTTCGTCGATGTTGAAGTCGATGCCGTTCTCGTCGGCATACCTTATCGCTTTCGCGCCGCGGATCTCCTTCATCCTTCTTCCCCCGAAATGTCGTCGTTAGAAACCCTCCGGCTGCTCACCGCTTTAATTTTCCCGCGCGCGATACCGCCCGAGCCGTCCGAGGGGCCGGCCCGAAGTTGAAGCGCGGTGTGATACGTTGAAGGCGGGGCCTCTTACGAACCCCCGAGTCGCCTTCCCCGCGGGCTGCCGCACGATGTAGACCGGTCGCGGGGCGGTGAGAAACGGAGTCCTCATGGCGAACGATAATCAGGAGAAGGCGCGTGGCGAAGGCGGGGGGGCGGACTCGGATCCGAACGACCTGGAGGGTCGAGAACCAATCCTCGTAGGGCTCTGCTTCTACGACCCGGCCGCGCCCGAAAACTACAGACTGTCTAATCGGGGCGGCTGTCTCCTCAGCGCGGAGCAGCGGGAGGGGCGCCTGTCGCTCTTACGCCTCATCCTCGCGTCGGCCCGCCACCTCAACCACGACGTGCCCGACATGTTCACGCCCGACGCGGCCGAGGTGTTCTACACGGCGCGCGGGCTGGAAGAGGTGCGGCTGGAAGGCAGGTGCGTGATGGGCGTCGATCTCGACGGAGAGATCCGCTACGAGCCAGTGACGATCGGTGCCAAGGTGGGCTTCAACCCCCGGCCCCGACGGGAGGATCGTGTTGTCGCCGGACGACGAACGGAGAGAACACCTGGCCGTCCGCAGGGAGGGGGGCGCCCTGTGGGCCTCCTGGGACGTGATGCGTGACGACAGCGGCGAGCAAAAACCCGGGGCGGCTTATGCGGTCATCTTTATCGAGTCCGGGCAGGGGGGCACCGCCGGCCCCGCCAGCGCCAGCACCGCCGGCGCCGGCGGGGTGGACGCCGCCACGTTCTCTCAGACGGAGGCGGATCTAAGAGGGGTTAGCGGGGACAGCCTCAATAACAGGCTACTGCTGCCCGAGCCCATCGAGGTGAGGGCGCCGCGTGCCATCCGGCTGAGCGGCGGGTTCCGGATGCTCACCTACATTTACGAGGAGGACCAGGCCCGCCGCCTGCTGGCGCGGTACTACGCGAGATCGGCGGACTTATCCGATCGCGAGATCAGGGCGGTGGCGCGCGAGATGTCGGTCACCTTCGACAGGGCTAAGGCCATGTTGTTTCTGAAGCACCGGCAGGGCAGGGACGACTTCGTGGAGAGGAGCCTACCCGGGTATTACGAAAGCGCCTCCCGGCTGCTGGAGGAGATCTTCACCCGGCGTCTGACCGCCGAACTCAACAGCATCGCCCTCGCACAGTGGGATAACCCCGGGGTCAACTTCAGTAAGAGCGCGAAGCAGATCAGGAAAGAGCTGCGGCAGGAATTGAACGAGGAGACCCGGAGGCGCCTCGGGCTCCCCGGCCGGGGGCGCGAACCCGGGACTCACCCGCAGATGGGGAAGGATAAGGTCAGCGAAAGGCGCGCCAGAAGGCTGCTGCGGGTAACGGCTGCGATGGCGGATATATTCAGGCGCGGACTGTTGGGGCGGAAAATCGATGACCGGGCTTTAAGCGCCGCCGAGGAAGCCGTGACAAAGCCCGCGGTCCTCAGAGAATTAAACGCCAGCCGAAATAAGCTCGACCGCTGGCTCACCGACGGCAATGTTAGTTTCGAACGCCTCAAGGACTTGGTCGTCAAGGACGAGACGCGCAAGGCTCGGCTGGAAGAAGGCGGAACAACGGACGGGCAAGAATAAAAAAACGTTTTTAAAATTGGGGCATTTCCCCCACCCGATGAGAGAAGTCAGGTAAGAATTCTGTTGGCAGGCCGGACCGTCGGCGGATGAATTAGAAGCGATGGTAGGGCAGAGATGAACCTTATCGGACGTGAGAACTCAATGCTTCGCTGTTGTTTTCACCCGCCTCGGTTATTCGTAACAAGCTGTTGTTCGTCCGCCTCTACCACAGCCTCGCCTCTCGCCGGGTCGTGTTGGCGAGTGACGACAGGCAGCGACAATGTCTGTTGGCCACGCTGAAGAAAGACTGACGACAAGCGGTCAACACGGCCCGCGCCAACATCGCCCCTTCCCACTCTCATAGCACTCCCAACAACCCTGTAGGCGATATCGCCTGCCGGCGAGAACTCGGGTTCAACAAGCTTTTTGTAGATGCCCGAAGCGCGCGTTTTCAACCACTACTTAGAGGTATTTTCAAGATGCCACTCCCGCGAACGCAGCGAATCGGCAGGCCTAGACAATCCAAGTCTGCCACCAGAATGTGGTTCGAGCAGCAGCTTGAGCTGATCGAAGGTGTGCGGAGCGACGATGGGGAGATCCTTAACCTCGCCGGATGGCGTACTGTGGGTTACAAAGAAACCGACCACGACGTCATCATCTTTGCCGCCCTAACGACTGGCCTCGTGGTGCCCTGTGGCTGCGGTACGGCCGCATCACGATTTCATAAGTGGGGCTTCCCGAAGATGTCCTGCTTCCATGACCTGCCGATCAGGCAGAAGCGTACGCGGGTTTACTTCCAGAAGCAGCGCTACCACTGCCCCGGGTGTGGGAAGACGGCGCAGCAGCCGATGGCCGGGCTCGAGGAGGGCCGCTCGATCACCGCCCGGCTCGCTGAATACATCAGGCGCGAGGGGCTCAGCATCTTCAGAACCGTCTCTGACATAGCCGACGAGGTCGGCTACGGCGAACAGTCCGTGAGGAACCTCCTGACGGAGCACGCCGTGCGGCTGGAAAAACTTCGCCGGATCGAGCCCCCCGTCTGGTTAGCCGTCGACGAGGTCTACATCGCGAACAAGGCCCACTGCGTGATTACCGATCCGCGCCGCCGGAGAGTCTTGGATCTGCTGCCCGGCAACGACCGGATGATCTTGGGGAAGTGGCTCCTCCACCTCCCTGATCGGCATGCCGTCCAAGTAGTCACGATGGACTTCTGGCCCCCGTACTTCAGCGTCATCCGTCAGGTTCTACCCGGCGCCGAGGTGGTCATCGACAGATTTCACGTCCACAACCTGCTCAACCACGCGCTCAAGGGGGTTCTACAGGCCGCGCGCGACGGCATGACCTACTCCGAGCAGAGGAAACATATGCGCGACCCGCTGCTTCTGCTCACGAGCCGCTTCCACCTGCGGGGGGAGCCCGAGCGCGGGAAAACTTTGAGTCAGCAGGAAACCGTCGACAGGTGGCTGGCCGAAGTTCCCATCCTGTCGGCCGCCTACTGGCTCAAAGAAGATTTCTCAGACATTCTACAGCTAGGCGACAGGCGAAAGGCCGAAGACCTCACCGACCGCTGGCTGGCGCGGGTCTACGACTTCGTCGAAGCATTCGGCGCCACAAGCTGGGATAAGTGTGAGGGGCGGAAGCAGTGTCCCTTCAGCAACATCCCTACGACTATCAACAAGTGGCGCCCTAGCGTTCTGAATTACATCGATTACAAAAAGCGCCTGAACCTGAAGGCGGGTAACTCGTTCGCCGAACACGTGAACGGGAAAATAAAAGCGGCCAAGGCACTCAGTCATAACTGCTCTTATGAGACCATCAGGGTGAAACTCGTCCACGGCGGGGTGATGGTAAGTCGAAGGCCCCCGCACCCGCTGGACCGGCAGCAAAAACGATCCGCTTCCAAGGCGGTGATCCGACCGATTGACAGTCGGGAAGAAACGGACCGGGCGGCTAATCTGGATCGATTGACGAAGGCGCGGGAAGATCAGGACCGGACGAAAGGGC
>JALZHG010000183.1 GCA_030914045.1 Chloroflexota bacterium
GCATATAATATCCTGCACCACTCCAGATAATTCTCGCCTATAACACACCTATGGACCTACCAGTGGAAGCGACCCTACAGGACATAGCCCGGCGCGACCCACGTTTCCTGCCGCTGCGCGTTGAGAACAGTGTCTCCAAAGCCCAGAACGTCAACGCAGCTCTGGCCGAGGTGAGCGGGGAGTTCTTGGGCGTCTTCGACGCCGATCACCACCCCAACGCCGACAGTTTTACCCGTGCGTGGCGCTGGCTGTCGAACGGGTACGACGTTGTGCAGGGGCATTGCCTAGTTCGAAACGGCGACGAGTCCTGGGTGGCACGCGTAGTTGCGATAGAGTTCGAATCGATATACGCTGTCAGTCATCCTGGCCGCGCCCGGATGCACGGCTTCGGAATCTTTGGTGGCACCAACGGTTATTGGAAGACGAAGCTGTTGCACCAGACTCGGATGCGCGGGTCTATGCTAACGGAGGATATAGATTCCTCGCTGCGCGTGGTCGAAGCCGGCTACAAGATCGCTTCTGACCCTCACCTTATTTCGAAAGAACTTGCTCCGGTCGAGTTGAAAGCGCTGTGGAACCAGCGCATGCGCTGGGCGCAAGGCTGGTTTCAGGTGTCGATAAAGCATCTTTGGCGCGGCATCCGATCTCCGCACCTCTCGCTCCAGCAAAAACTCGGCTTCTTTCACCTCCTAGCTTGGCGCGAGATCTACGTGTGGCTCTCGGTACAAATTTTTCCGGTGATTGCCTTTTGGGCCTGGAAGTACGGTAGTCTAACAAAGATTAACTGGCTCGTGCCGATCTTCGTCTTAACTACCCTTTTCACGCTTAGCGTGGGCCCTGGACAGACCGTGTTTGCTTACCTCCTTGCACCGCCCGAGATTCGGCGCCACAGACGTTGGTTCGCTTTCTACTTGATCGTTTCCTCTCCCTTCTATCCCGAGTTCAAAAACCTCATTGCTAAGGTGGCACAGGTCAAGGAGGTAATGGGGGAGAAGAAGTGGAAGGTGACGCCTCGCACCTCAGCGGTAGACACAAAGAAGTGAGGGGCAAGAGATAGTCGTGGAAAGCCAGCGCAACGCAGAAGACGGACACGGCAAGAGAGTTGAGCCGGCTGCTTCTTTGTCAGGCCGGGGTGCTGCTAGGAGTCCGAACGCTGAGCGGCAGGTCACACGAGGACGGTTTGAGGGGCTGTACGCGTACCGCGGCATCGCAGCCTTGTCGCTGGTTGTGTTCCACACATACCAGTACTCGCGTGAGGGCACAGGGGCCGACAAGTACGTTTATGAGGGCACCGTGTGGGACACCCTATTCAAGGCGCTAGATGTAACCGTGTGGTTTTTCGTGCTGTCAGGGTTTCTAATTTTCTTGCCCTTCGCTCGCGCGGCGATCAAACATGGTAACCCCCCAGCAGTTCTGGATTTTCTCATTCGTCGGGCTATACGTATTGTGCCGGTCTACTACGCGGCCATCATACTCGTCTGGACTTGGCGGTACTCCGGTTCCGCCGGACAGTGGACAGACCTCTTGCAGCACCTTACTTTTACTCAAGTTTTCAGCCGTGAACACATCTTCTGGACCATAGGTCCATCCTGGGCTCTGGCGCTCATAGTTCAGTTTTACGTCTTCGTCGCGTTCGCCGCTCCCCTGGCCTACTGGGTGTGTAGTCAGGTTGCAGCTCCGGAGCGTAGGGCTGTACTGCTCGCAGGTGTGGTGGCGGCGCTAGGCGTCCTCAGCGTGGCCTACAAGTGGTGGGCGTTCTACATTGCCGATATCCCCAAAACCGACTGGCCGGTCTACTTTGGACCGCTGGCTAACTTAGATGCCTTTGCAATAGGTATGCTGCTGGCGGTTATCGTAGCCGCTCGTCAGCCAAACATGAACCAGCTGGCACCTTCCACCCTCATGCTGACTGCGGCAGCAATCATAGTAGCTACTATTGTCGGGACTGAAAGTGAGCTTGTAGACCTCTACTTCCATACGCTATTAGGCCTGGCGTTTGCGCTGCTTCTGGCCGCAACAGTCTTGGCTCCACGCACCTCACCCTGGCTGCACGTGCTGCGCCTTCCCCTGCTCCATTACCTCGGCTTGATCTGGTACGGAATCTTCCTGTGGCACGAGCCGATCCTGTTGGAGCTCGGTAAGCGGGGTTTGCTTATCGATCCGGCTCCCAAGGCCTTCCTACAGAATGTGGTTATCCTTGTACTCCTCTCGGTCGCTGCAGGTACCTTGAGCTATAGTCTCATTGAGCGGCCAGTGACAAACCTCAGGTACTTGCTCACCCGAGAGGGGCGCTTAACCAGGCACCTCTCTGAAGAAGATGAACCGATGACAGATCCCGTTACTCCCCCCAGCGGCCGTACTGGGCCTGGACGATGACAGATCCCGTTACTCCCCCCAGCGGTCGTACTGGGCCTGGAGAGACTCACCACGCCCAGAGCCACGGCTCTAAGAGTAGCCCTACCTCAGAGCAGCAAAGGTATACTGACACAGGTACATACTTGAACAGCATATCCGAGCTGGCAGGGCGTAGCTTTGCTTCCACATCAGAGGCAATAGAAGTGATACTTTATCTGGTAATAGATCAACTCAGTCTACGCTCGAGTTTTCTCACGCGCATCAGCTGTGAAAGGGGTCTGAGATCGAACGCGATCGCGAATTGAGTGAGCGCCAGCAGGCAGAGCAGGCGCTGCGCGCAAGGGAAGAGCGATTCCCCTCTCTCATCGTTGGTTCGGATATTGTCCTGCTTGTGGATGCTTCCGGCACCGTGCGCTATGTGAGCCCGTCGATACAGAGGGTACTAGGATATCGGCCCGAAGAGTATGTTGGAGGTAGCGGCTTTGAACACATCCACCCGGATGATGTCGTACGGGTATTCGATAAACTTACAGAAATCTTAGATAACCCTGGAAAGGCCCATGTCTTAGAGTTCAGAGTTCAGCACAAAGATGGCTCCTGGCGCTACATCGAAGCGCGCGCCAACAATCTGCTAGATGAGTCGATTAGCGTAGGGAGCATTGTAGTCAACTCCAGCGACATCACCGAACGCAAGCGCGCTGAGGAGACTCGTTCCCGGCTAGCGGCTATTGTAGAGGGCTCGGATGATGCGATCATCGGCAAGACACTGGACGGAGTCATTACCGACTGGAATTCGGGAGCAGAGAAGCTCTACGGTTACTCCGCTGAGGAGGTTGTGGGACAACATGTCTCGATGTTGGCCCCGGCAGATCGTCTTGATGAGATCCTAAGCCTTCTCGAAAGACTCAGGCGAGGAGAGCGTATAGAGCGTATCAGTCACTATGAAACCATTAGGATGACGAAACACGGTAAGTTGCTCGATGTCTCGCTAACATTATCACCGATCAACGATCTAAACGGCAACATCATAGGTGCCGCAACGATTGCTCGTGACATCAGCAAGAGCAAGGAAGCGGAGAGGGAACTCGCGCAGGCTCTCGCTATGCAGCAATCGGCGAACGAGGAACTCGAGCGGATAAACAAGTTAAGGAAGGACTTCGTCTCCATTGTGAGCCATGAGTTCCGGACGGCCCTAACCGGGATCCAAGGCTTCAGCCAAATGATGCGCGACGAAGATTTCAGCGTCGAGGAGATGAGAGAATTGTCGTCCGACATCTACGAGGACGCTAAACGCCTCAGCCGCATGATCAGCGATATGCTCGACCTAGACCGAATGGAGTCGGGGCCGATGACGCTCAACCTGGAGAGGGTTGGTCTCAACGAGATTCTCGCGAGGGTAACTGATCAGATGCGCCCCAACGCACCGAGACATCAAATTGCCCTCCAGCTAGATGAAGCCCTCCCGGAACTGCTAGGAGACCGCGACAAGTTGACCCAGGTCATCGTCAACCTTCTGAACAACGCCGTCAAGTATTCGCCCGATGGTGGCGAGGTCATAGTAGCCAGCCACCTCGAAGGCGATTTCGCCCACGTGAGAGTGCAAGACGAAGGCGTGAGTATCGAGCCCGAAGCACTGAAGAAACTCTTTGTACCGTACACTCGGCTCGAATCGGGGGCAACACGCCACATCCAAGGTACCGGTCTCGGACTAGCCATCTGCCGGCAGATTATTGAGCTGCATGGTGGCGACATCTGGGTCGAGAGTAGGCCGGGCGAGGGTTCCACCTTCCACTTCACCATACCGATCAAGAGCTCGCAACCAACAGTCCGATAAAGACTATGGCGAAGATAATCTTCTGCGAAGACGATCCGACTCTTCAGAAACTGATTCGGGTTGCCCTCCGCGCTATGGACCACGAGATACACATCGTTGGTGATGGCGCCGACGGGCTAGCCTTGATCGAGCGAGAACTTCCAGATGTGGTGTTCACCGATATTTCCATGCCGGGTCTCGACGGACTTCAGCTGATCGATGCGCTTAAGGCGCACCCATCCTTGCAGCACATCCCCGTCATAGTCGTGACCGCTTCGGTTCAACGTCACCAGATCGAACAGGTGCATAAGCACAACATAGCAGGTTTGCTCAGTAAGCCGTTCAGCGTCTACGACCTGCGGGCAAAGGTAGAAGAGTTGGCCAGTGCCGATAATTGACTCAGAGGAGGGGCAGCAGTGACGCAGCACGAGGGAGATAGTACAAGTGAGGTGGAGAAGAATATAAACGACACGCTTAAGGCTAGCGAAGGTGGTTACCAGGTTGACCCGGAGGCTAATCCTTTGCAGGAGAAGCACGAGCAGTGGCACGAGCTTACGAGAGAGCTGCAAGAACTAGACCAGAAGATCAAAGCTAGTGAAGGTTATCAAGCCTATATCAGAATACGCTCTCTCGAGGTGAGTAACTTCATCTTCGATAACAACCGCCTGAGCCTCACACGTATTCTGGACGAGTTCGAAAATCCAATGCTACTCTTTAAGCTGCTAGATGCCAGGGACCGAGACAGGCTTGACCTGTTTATGAAGGACGTCGTTCGCCTCTTCCACAACTATCTCGCAGGAGCGGCAACGCTGCTCGATCATACACGCGTGTTTAGGGATGAGATCTATCAGAAGACCACCTTCGCCAACGAGTATGATGAAAACGTAGATCAGTACTTCAGGACCTCATCCTTTTGCCACTTTGTCGAAGATTTGCGCAACTATATGCTACATAAGGGATTGCCGTTTGTTTTATCGGACCTAAGCTTCGACAGAATCACTGGCGGTATGCAACTAGACAGCACCATCCAACTCGACGTGAATGAGCTCCGCAACTGGGAGAAGTGGTCAGAGAGGGGACGTGAGTATCTGGGTGCCTTAGGTAACAAGGTGAAGCTAGCCGACATAGTTAATGAGTACACCTTTGCCGTCGCCAACTTCTACAGGTGGTTTGTGGAGCGGCAGTTCGAGCTGCACCGCGAGACATTAAAGGAGTTAGAACAGCTGGATAGCAAGAAGGAGCAGCTCCAACGAGAGCTGAGAGGCTTGGACGACCCCTGGAGCTTACAGAGAAGGAGATCCATAAGCACCATACGAGCGGAGCGTCAGCTATCGACAAATGAATTCGAGAACAGGAGGGAGTTCGAGTAGCTGGAGCAAGGGCATCATTAGATTCAATGCAAGTCACGGGTGGAGGCCGAGCGGAGTATACGGAGTCCGGAGGGCGGTTATTCGGGGATGACGTTGATACTACTGCTGGCATAAATCCTGACGCAGGAGGTCTGCATTGGCAGTTGCAGAGTAGGTGCTGATAGGGTTTCGAGAACAGCAGGCGACGCCTACTTCAAAAAGAGGTGTTGTGCACAATGAAAGCAACAATCTTCGCAGCCGGAAAAGGCACAAGAAGGCTATCCCCGCTCACCGGCGAGATTCATAGAGCGCCCTCCCCATGGCTTCGATCAACGCCTCGCCGGTGCGGGCTTCCGCAAGAGCTCCTTCTAGTGTTGCTGAACGCCAGGTAGCCTCAAACCCCTTTTTACCGCAGGGACCGTCGTCTCTAGCGCTAAACACCACTCCATAAGCGGCGTGGCAAAGGAGCTCTTCTGGTTGTGCACCACTACATCCGATACGCTCGCAGTCTTTCGTAGATCAGGCGTCCCTGATCCGGTAGGGGCGTACCGTCCCAATCTGCTATTACAGTGGGCTGACTGCACTCGCCTGGAGCGTTCCAGCTCCATATGGTCCAGCTTATCCTGTTCTCAGTTCGCCCCATCGGCGCATCGAAATAGTCGAGTAGTTTCTCGGTTATGTCACTGGAGCAGTCGATAGAGCCGAATTCCGTCGCGCTGACCGGGTAACTTGGCGTCAGATAACCGAAGTGTTGGTTCCAATCTTCAACGGTGTAGTGCCACTGCGTATATACATGGGTATCGTAGACGATATTTGTTCCCGAGATTGCATAACCCGCACCTACGCCTGATAGATCGTAAGCCCAGTCGAGCCCCCCGATAAGGATCAGATTCTCGGGCGCGTACTTCCGTACTGTGTCATAGAGTTGCTGCATCCCGACGACCTGGTAGGTCACCTGCTGGCCAGTCTCCGGACTGGAGAGGGCAGTGCACCCTCCATTCCTCCAGCAAGACCAAGAAACATCGTGCGGTTCGTTATACAGGTTAAACATAATCCCGCGGTTGCCGGCGTACCGCGCCGCTATTTTCTCCCAGAAGAGGATACTATCGACGTCTGGCATGGGTTGCTGGCCAGTCTTGCATGGCGAATCACATGGGGCTCGGCCTCGAACATCTGACCAGTGCAGATCTAAGATGGCATACATGCCGTGGGCGTTGGCCTTGGCTACCACGTCGTCGATCATCCTCACGTAGGCGTCGGGATTGCACCTCCGACCGAGCAGGTTCGCTTGAGAGAGCGGGATGCGAACTGTGTTCACTCCCCAGGCCGAAATATTGTCAAAGTCAGCATTGGCGAAGTGCCCATCACCGCCGCAACCACCCCAGTTATGCACCCCCCACTCTAGAGTATCTCGGTTTACCCCATAGAAGTTGAACGGTTGGCCACCACACACTATGCGATTACTACTGACGGATAATGCAGGCAGGTCTGCCATCTTTGTCATGAAACCTACCTTATCAAGGTGCAAAGCGCGGATGCAAGTCCGGGACCTAAGGTCATTCTTGAACACAACCTCTAGCGTGTGTGCTCCCCGCGGGATCTTCACATCCGCCACATAGTTCGTTCAGGTGCGTGTACTTACAAACGCCGACATGACCGAAGCCTCGTCTACCCTATAACCACCAAGTGAGGACTTCCACGGCATTGGTCCTTGCGGACCCGCACAACCACGCGATCGGTCAAACCACTGAACGGTGTCGAGACTGCGCGTTTTTTCGGGAGTACCACCGCAGACCGACTCAAGAAGTCTGCGACGTATAGGTGGAGTATAACGATGGCAGAAAATCGTGCCTCTAAAAGGTTGCCGAGATAGCTTGCGAACCGCATAAGTATCGGAGTGGTGAGGGTCTCTACCTGCCCGCTCTCTCTGCCAGGCTCAATACGCCCATGTGTCGCGCACTTTGTGAGTCGGTTTGTCCTTGAAGTAAGCCAAAAAGCGGCCGGAGGCAGCGGACAATCCCCCCATTCCGGAAAGCTGTTCTTCCCTATCCCCTCCTGTGCAGCAACAATACCTGCACAAACACAACACCGGCCAGATGTTGAGAAGGTGACCGAGGAGTACACCGTGGCCGGGCGGCGCGGGCGCGTGATCTGGACCGTGCGCGAGCGCGAGGCGCCGCGACGCTGGGTCATCGCCGGCGAGGTGGAGGGCGGTGGCGGCGGGACCATTACCTACTCCCTGACGCTCGACGCGGGAGGCACGATCTTCGAGCGGGACTTCGTCTACACCATGCCGAACGCGCTGCTGACGCTCCTCGACCGGCTGGTGTTGCGCCGTAGGGTCGAGGCGGAGTCGGCGGAGGCGCTGCGACGACTAAAGGACGTGCTGGAGAGGAGGGCAACGTGAAACCACCACGACCGATCGACGAACCGTCCGCTCGCGAGGTGGGCGAGCGGCTGAGCCGCTACCCGCTGCTGGAGGTCCTGATCGAACGCCGCTCGCGGCGCTTCGGCGACGGCATGAGCCTCAACGGCGGCCCGCTAGCCTACCACAGCGCCCGCCTCCCCCGGCTGTTGAGCCTCGAAGAAGAGGCAGCTCTCGCTTTCGCGGGGTGCGGCATCACCGGCCCTGTCCTGGCCGATCTACCCTTTGAGAGCGGCGAGGCACACGAGGCGGGCGGCGGGAACATCATGATCAACCTCGTAGGCCGCACGGTGGCGAGCGGCGACGCGGTGCACGCCGTCGCCCTCTTCGTCATCAACGACGAGGGGGCGTGGATGCTCAAGCGCCCCCAGGAC
>JALZHG010000424.1 GCA_030914045.1 Chloroflexota bacterium
AGACGCAGGTCCACGAAGGGATGCTTGGCCTGGAAGTCGCCGAGGCGTTGCAGCAGCCATGCGGTCGCAAATGTACTGTTGCATCCAAGCGTAACCACCTCCTGACTCAGGCCATGCTCAAGCCGGTGAAGCGCCGCACTGATGCTGGCAAAGGCGTCTGTCAGCACCGGGAGGAGGGATAGACCTTCGTCCGTGAGGGCAAGCCCGCGCGGCAGCCGCCGGAAGAGCGCCACACCTAGCGTCTCCTCCAGCCCTTTGACCTGGTGGCTGATGGCCGCCTGGGTCACGCGCAATTCCAGCCCTGCCCGGGTAAAGCTGAGATGCCTGGCTGACGCCTCAAACGCCCTGAGGGCATTTAGCACTACCTGGGCACTTTCGACCGATCTGAGGATTTGCCCCTGCTGTGAGCTGTAGCAGGAGGGGCTGATGACCGACTCCACTGATCGGATTCGTGACCTGGAGGCTTGGCTGGCCCCGTTCCTCGCCGTGATGGGCCGCAAGACGCGTCGGACCTGGGCGCCGCTCTACCTGCGTGGCCTCCTTGGGCCCGGCGAGCGCAAGAGCCTGCAGCCCATGGCGATGCGCCTGGGGCTGTCAGGTCACGATCAATTGCAGCACTTCATCGCCAGTCCGGCCTGGGACGACGAGCCGCTCTGGACGGAGTTGGCGCGCGAGGCGGACCGGCTGGTGGGTGGGGGAAAGGCCTCTCTCGTAATCGACGACACGGCCCTGCCCAAGAAGGGCACCCTGTCGGTGGGGGTCGCGCGACAGTACGGCGGTCAGCTGGGCAAGAAGGCCAATTGCCAGTCCCTAGTCTCCCTTACCCTGGCACAGGGTGAGGTGCCTCTGCTGGTTGGCCTGCGCCTGTTCCTGCCTGATGAATGGGTTGCTGATCCAGAGCGCTGCGCCAGGGCAGGTGTGCCCGAGACGATGCGAACAGCTCACAGCAAAGGTGAGATTGCCTTGGCTGAACGCGATCGCCTGCGTGAGAGTGGTGTCCGGTTCCGCACGATTCTGGCCGATGCGGGCTATGGCACCAGTGCCGCCTTCCGCCACGGCCTTGACGCGCGGGGGCTGAGATGGGCCGTGGGCATTGTGAAGAACCAGAAGGTCTACGACGCACACGTGCAGCTCGTACCGCCTGCAGGTCGGGCGCGCAAACCCGTGCCAGACGCGGAGCCGCGTCCCGTCGAGAAGGTCCTGGCCGCGCTCGCGTGGCGTCGCGTGACATGGCGGCAGGGCCCCAAAGGAGCCTTGAGGGCCCGGTTCGCCGCGGTGCGCGTACGCGTGGGCGATGGTCCCGTCTGGGGCAACAATCGGCATCTACCCGGAGAGGAGGTGTGGCTGGTGGGCGAGTGGCGCTCCTCAGGCGAGCGCAAGTACTATCTCTCCAACCTGCCGCCCCGCACATCATTGCGCGCGCTGGTGGGCACGATCAAGGCACGTTGGATCTGCGAGCAGGCGCATCAGCAGCTCAAGGAGGAACTTGGTCTCGGCCACTTCGAGGGGCGTTCCTGGACAGGGCTGCACCGGCACGCCCTGATGACGTGCATCGCCTATGCCTTCCTGCAGCATCTGCGCCTTGCCGAGCATCGCCAGTCGGACTGGGGGAAAAAGGTCGTCCCGCTCACCGGGACCGCCTCCAAGTCCAAGTCTCCCCGCCGTGCGCTGCGTCGTGATCGACAGGCTATGGGCGCACCTCATCCCGCCTATTCAGTGCCCATACTGCAGACGACGGTTTAAACCACCTGATCCCAAAGTGCCCAGGTAGTGCTAGGTGTCTGGATGCGAGACCTCCTTGGCGGCAGCGACGACCTGGAGGGCTTGGGGCAAAGCGTGTGGGTCGGGCGGCTTCGAGCGCAGGTTGGCAAGCTTTGGCTCAGCCGCAAGTCGGCTTCGCACGACCTCATCGGGTGATCCCCCCTTCAACACGCGCTGCCGTCTCATGTTGTAGGCCTGGTTGAAGCCCTTGAGCAGCGTCTCAAGGTCACGATGGCTGGAGATCGTAATCCCCAGCACCTCGCGTTGAACCCGTCCGTTGAAGCGCTCGGCCAGGCCATTGGTCTGCGGTGTGGAGGGCTTGGCCTTGCGGTGCTGCACCTTCAGCCGGCGGCAGGCGTCCTCAAAGCCATCAGCCGTGAAGCACGAGCCGCGGTCGGTGAGCACATGGGTGATCTTGAAGGGGCAGGCCGCCACGACGTCTTTCAGGAAGGCGATCGCGCTTGTTGTCAGTTCGTCATCTTTGACGGCCAGATACACCCAGCGGGAGTAGCGGTCGATGGCCACATACAGATAGCGCTTGCGGCTCTCGCCATTGGCGGTTCTCAGCTTCGGCAGGTGCTTGATGTCCATGTGGACGAAGCCAAGATCGTAGTCCTTGAACGTGCCGCTCTCGCGCTTGCGCTGGTGAGCGGGCGGAAGGCGACCCAGGCCTTCGGCTTTGAGGATGCGGTAGACCGCATCCCGGTTGAGATGCGGCAGGAAGTGCGTGACCACGAAAGTGAGGTCATCGAGCGGAAAGCCTGTCGCGCGGCAAAGAGCACAGACGATCGCCCGCTCCTCCTCAGAGGCCTTCCAGGGCAGCTTATACGGCCGGGCGGAGCGGTCCTGGCACTGGTCAGGACCACGCTTGCGCCATTTGCGGACGGTTTCAGTGGATACACCATAGCGCCGGGCCAGCACGCTGGTGGGCTCGGTGGAGCGGGCGATCTCGGCCCGGACAGCAGGGGTGGTGCGGGCATTCGGATGGATGGCGTGCATCAGCGCCTCCTCGCTGAAC
>JALZHG010000425.1 GCA_030914045.1 Chloroflexota bacterium
GTCGCGCTCGGGGGCATCGTTCGAACTGCTCTTGGTGGCCAACGAAGGCATTTTTTCAACACGCTGGATCGTTTTCGGTACCTTCATCATCGAACTGTGGAAATCGACATTTCCCTGGCCGAGTCGTTCGTCGCTACATCTCCCTAGCGTCTCTGACGCCCCGTTCACCCTACCCCCACATCGAGAAATAGGTGGAACCACCTACGCCCGAGGCCCTCCTGCTAACGGCTGGCTAACGGCCGCCCTTTACGCTGCCCCCATGACCTACGAAGCGGGACACCGACAGAAAGGAAAGGTCTCATGCACGGGCAGCAAGCTCTCGGACCCCTTATTAGCCGGCAGCGCCCCGAGGAAGCGCTCAGAGAAGAGGCACAAAAGCGGCCAGTAGGGTGGCCAAGCAGCAGGCGAAGGGGAACTCCGTGGTGAGGGCTTCGGTCGAAGTACGCTGCGCAGCCGCCCGCTTTAGGGTGGGAGTCCAAGCGTCGAGCATCCAAAGGGCGGTCGACCTCGTTAAGGGTTTCTACTCTGCCAACGATGTCAAAGTGGTGTTCCCGATCGACGCGGAGGGGTTCTTCGTCGAGGAGGCCCTCGCCAAAGAAGGGCTAATCGAGGGAGCCAAGCCTCTAGAGGGGGAGGAGCTGGTGGTGTGAGAAGAGCGGCCGGAACGAACAAGGCCGGCCCGTAGAGCTCTTTTTGCGATGTGTGTGGTCGTGGTAGGCAGAGAAGGAGGAAAGAGACAGATGTAGAAAAGATAGATGTAGAAGAGGCAAGGGTTTGTTGGGCTTTGTGTGAGAGTACGTACCCGCCTGATTAACGGCTGATATCGACGCCGCTGGTTAGGGCGGAGGAAGAAAGGAGAGAGAGCATGGCGATGAGCCTAGGGCGCAGGATAGCGGTCTTGGTGGTAACGGCGGCGCTCATGGCGCTGATGATGGTGGCTGGTCCGGTCGCTTCCGCTGCGGATGCCGACCACCTAGCCAAGTCACAGGGGAAGAACAGCGGTTGGGGAGACGGCAACGGGCACGGCAAGGGCCACCCCAAGAAGAACAAGGGCGGCGGGGACCACCCAACCCCCTTCTAACGAGTAGCTGCCCGCCGCAACATTCGGGCCGGGGCGTAGCAGCTTCGGCCCTTTCTCTTGCCCTTATTCACGAATTGCGTGGAAGAGGTTTTCTGCGAAGTTGGGGAGCTCGACTTTAGCCATTAGTGAGAGAAAGGGGTAGGGTACTCTTTCGTCACCAGTCTCCGCTAAAAGAGGTGATCTCAAGATGCGTACCCTACCAATCATGATGATACGGCTTTTGGCTCCATTTGCGCCACTTTTCTCAAAGCGCGTCTGGCAAAACGCCCAGCTGCTTTTGGTCGGCGCTATCCTCGCCCCGGGTCGGCGAACGGTCAGCTCAGCCTTGCGTGCGATGGGCTTGGACCAAGAGAAGCGCTTCCACCGTTACCACCGAGTTCTCAGCCGTGCTAGCTGGTCGAGCCGTGAAGCGGGTCGCATCTTGTTGGGATTGCTCATAGAGGCGTTCGTCGGGGAAGGGCCACTCATTCTCGGCATCGACGAGACGCTGGAGAGGCGGTGGGGAAAGAAGATCTCCGCCAAGGGCGTCTACCGTGATCCGGTGCGCTCTACCCAAGAAAACTTCGTGAAGAGCAGCGGGCTGCGGTGGGTGTGCGTAATGCTGTTGGTGGAGATCCCTTGGGCTTCTCGGGTTTGGGCCTTGCCTTTCCTCTCAGCTCTGGCTCCTTCCGAACGTTATGCTGCTCAGCTGGGCAAACGGCACAAGAAGATAACCGAATGGGCCTGGCAGTTGCTCTTGGTAGTAAGGCGGTGGTACCCACAGCGCGAGAGATCGTGGCCGTCGCCGATCGCGCTTACGCATCGCTCAAACTGCTCGAGCGCTGCCGCAAGCTGAGAAATCCGATCACCTTCATCACCCGCTTGCGTTTGGATGCCGCCCTTTACGAACCGGCTCCGCCACGATGCCCGGGTCAGATAGGAAGGCCGCGCCTCAAGGGCGAGCGGCTGCCCAACCTTTCCGAGGTGGCCGAAGACCCGAACACCGTTTGGAAGCTCACCACGATCGCTAACTGGTATGGGAGTGGGGATCGCATGGTCGAGATCTCTTCTAACACGGCGGTTTGGTACAGCACGGGCTTGTTCGCGGTGCCTGTGCGCTGGGTACTAATCCGTGATCCGCAAGGAGAGTTCAAAACTCAGGCCCTCCTGTGTACCGACCTCGAAGCCGATCCGCAGAAGATCCTCTGTTGGTTTGTTATGCGCTGGCAGCTGGAAGTGACCTTCCAGGAGGTGCGCCGGCATCTCGGCTTCGAAACCCAACGGCAGTGGTCGGAGATGGCCATACGGCGAACCACACCGGCGCTCTTGGGACTGTATTCGCTGGTCACATTGTTTGCGCACCAGCGGATGAGACAGGCAGCGGGCGCTTTTCGACAAGCGGCTTGGTACCACAAAGCTCATCCAACTTTCGCCGACGCTTTGGCGCTGGTGCGCAAAGAGTTGTGGGCTAATGCGACTTTTTGTGGGTCGCCCACGGATACTGACACGATAAAAGTTCCACGGGTCTTCATGCAACGCTTGACCGATGCGCTCTGCTATGCGGCCTAATGGCTAAAGTCGAGCCTAGAGAAACTGTCCGAAAAGCCTCACGAGCGGGCCAATCTCCTCGCCATCAGGCGACTCATCGCCACGTAGATGAACGCCTCGCTGCTCTCAGTTAGCCTTTCATAGTCCTTGCTCATCCTCCTGTTCTG
>JALZHG010000426.1 GCA_030914045.1 Chloroflexota bacterium
CGATCCGCATGCTGCTCGGACTGATCACGCCGACCGGTGGTGAAGGTGAGGTGTTCGGGCACCCGATCGGCCGGCCCGCCGCCTATCTCCATCGGGTCGGGGCGTTGATCGAAATCGCCTTGGGATGGAAGGTCTACAGTCTGTCGAGGAGGCCCGTAGACAGTATTGGAGATAGGGGAAGGGCGGTTTTGTTTGGAGATGTAAACGTCGAACAGCAGAGTGCTCGCGCTTCCGAGGCAGCACGAGTAACTGACTTTACGGAGGAAACGAAATGATAAATCGTAGCCCGGAAACCTCACCGCAGACTTACGTACGGATCGGAGGCCACGTTCTGCAAACACACGATAGCCAAAAAGAAAATACTATGAAGGCCATCGTCGGGGACACCTACGGCTCACCCGATGTCCTGGAGCTCAGGGACATCGACAAGCCCGAGATCGGCGACGAAGAGGTGCTGGTGCGCGTTCGCGCGGCCGGTGTGGACCGGGGAGTGTGGCACCTGATGACCGGCCTGCCCTACCTCACTCGATTGGCCTTCGGGCTCCGCGCGCCCAGGAATCCCGTACCCGGCATGGACCTCGCCGGGGTAGTGGAGGCGGTCGGGAGGAGTGTGAGCCGGTTCCGGCCCGGCGACGAGGTGTTCGGCGTTGGAAAAGGCTCGTACGCCGAGTACGCGCTCGCTCGGGAAGAGAAGCTCTCGCACAAGCCGGCGAGCCTCACGTTCGAGCAGGCGGCGGTCCTCGCAATCTCCGGGTTGACTGCCCTGCAGGGCCTGCGCGACCACGGACGGGTCGAGCCGGGGCAGAAGGTGTTGATCGTCGGCGCTTCGGGCGGCGTGGGCACCTATGCAGTGCAGATCGCCAAGGCGTTTGGCGCGCAGGTCACCGGAGTGTGCAGCACCACGAAGGTGGAGATGGTCCGGTCCATCGGTGCGGATCACGTCATCGACTACACTCGCGACGACTTCGCCGAAGGAGAGCAGATCTACGAGGTGATCCTCGACATCGGCGGGAGCTCGCCGTTGTCACGCCTGCGGCGCGCACTCACCCCCCGAGGGACACTCGTCATCGTCGGAGGCGAAGGCGGCGGACGGTGGCTGGGAGTAGTCGCCCGCCTACTCCGAGCGCACCTGCTGTTCCGGTTCGTGAGCCAGAAGCTGGGCACGTTTATCTCCAGTGAGAACCACGAGGACTTGATCGTCCTCACCGAGTTCATCGAATCCGGCAAGCTCACACCGGTCATCGACAGGACGTACCCGCTCGCCGAGGTCCCAGAGGCGATCCGGTATCTGGAAGAAGGACACGCTCGAGGAAAAGTCGTCATCACCGTCTGATACGCGGAACAGCGCTCAAACTACGGGTCTCGCGACCCCCGAGGAGAGGACAAGGCAATGGACACTCACTCACTCACATCATCGACCACACGAACGACCAGGGAAGGGCAACAGGGAACGGTACCCACCACCGCTGATGTATCGCTACGCAGAGCAGCAGCAGTCACAGGACTCGGGTTGTTGGTCATGGCCATCCTCGGGGGCACCATGTTCGCAGCCTTCGAGAACCTGGTCGTCTCGGGAGATGCGGCAAAGACGGCACGGAACATCGTGGATCATGAACTGCTCTTATAGCTTCGGCGGGTTCCTCTCGACGGGCTACAACGCCAACGTCGCCCTGTTCACCTTCGTTGGGGAGGTGCTGCTCATGGGCTGGCTCTTGTGGAAAGGTCTAAGGCTTCGGAAGCTGCTTCCCCGTTCGAAGCGCGGCGTCGTTTTGACGGTGGTCGTGGCTGCGGCGATCGTGGTCCTGCCCATCGGGGTGGCGCTACTGTAAACGGCCACGGTGGGCGCCACGAGATCTTGGCGAAGAACGAACTACTCGAGTACGAAAGGAAGTGATCCACATGGACAAGATGCAACAGACAAGACCGTACCTCGGCAGCAGCAGGAGGTTTCGGAAGGAGGATCGATGAGGATAAGAGCTACGGAGACGAATGGTTCGCCGAGAATGAGGAGGTATAAGGTGATGGCGGAGAAAAGAAACGAGGGTTTGCTGGTAAGGGCTCATCCCCTGGAGCAAGCCGAGCGGATCAGCAGGTCAATGGTGGACGTGCGGGTCATGGATGACACGCTCCTCCTCGATGTTGACCCCACATGGGCGGGGGCGATCAACACCGTTTTGGTCACCAAGGGTGTGAGGGTCATCGAGCTGTGCCGACCGCAAGCGGCAATTAGAGGAACAGCGTAGGTTTGGCTCTAGCTGGCAGGATAATGGGCTTGTGTTCCCCACCACTATCGGCAAGCCCCTCGACGCTCAGGAACTTGCCACCCGGAATGGGAAAGTACACCGCCGAGGGTATGGACGAAGCCTTAGGATAGTAGTCTACTGCTGACGTACTGCTGACAAAGCCCCCGATGTTCGTGTCGGGGGCTTTTTGTTTTTAGGGGTTTTGCAGGGAAAAAAGAGAGCCGACGAGCGGACTCGAACCGCTGACCTGCTCATTACGAGTGCGCTGTTCAAACGCCGAAGGTAAAGCCCCGCATCGACGCCACCTTACCTTCTTCCTTATGCTTTCGACAATAATACCCAGCAGGGCCATTCCCGGTTAACAAGCCACCGAACCTCAGCTTGAGCTTGTTAGTAGTTGAGGAATGAGACAGACGCTTGGTATGACGAGGACGATTTGATCCTCTCGCCCATGGGCAGGGGCGGTTCCGGGCAAGAGCACCAACAAGCGCATCTGTATCTAAAGAAGCATCTACGGAACCCTAGCCTAATG
>JALZHG010000184.1 GCA_030914045.1 Chloroflexota bacterium
TCATACCCCTTCTTGATTTTGGATTGTTCGGTCTAGTCCAAATCCAAAATCCAAAATCGCCTAATCTCTTTGTCCTATCGTGACCGTCAGCGTCTGGACCTGGCCGCCGCGGATTACTTCGACGGGGACGGGGTTGCCTACCCGGTCGCCGCTGAGGAGGGCTTGTAGGTCGTCTACGTCGTTGACGGGCTGGCTGTCCAGGGCCACCAGGATGTCGCCCAGGAGGAGGCCGCCTTGCTCGGCGGGGGTGTCCTTGTCCACGCGGACCAGCATGAGGCCGGTCTCCTGCTCGCGTCCGGCGCGCTGGGCCTCCGGCAGGTACACGGGCTGGCTGCTGATGCCCAGGTAGCCGCGCTTGATGCGGCCGTGTGCCGTCAGCGTGTCGGCCACCCGCCAGGCGATAGAGGTGGGCACCGCCAGGGCCACGCCGCCGGCAAGCCCGGTGGTCAGGATGCCCAGCACCGCGCCGGTGGTGTCAATCAAGGGTCCGCCGGAGAAGCCGGGGTACGGCGTGGCGTCGGTGCGGATGTACTTCTCCAGCATCCCGCCGCGACCTGTGCGCACCGGGCCGCCTACCGCGCTTACGATGCCCTGGCTCGCCATCGGGCCGTCCTCGGAAGGCCGCGCCACCGCCAGCACCAACTGGCCCACACGTGGCTCGCCGCTGCTCTGAGCAGGTTCCACGTTCAGGTCATCCACGCGCAGCACCGCCAGGTCGCTAGAGGGGTCGCGGCCCACGAATTGCGCCGGTAGCTTGCGGCCGTCGTGGGTGGCGATTGACAGGTCCTCTTCACGCTCTATGGCGTGCTCGGCGGTGAGCACCAGGCCCTGCTTGTACACCACGCCGCTCGACGGCAACCTCTGCCGCCCGTAAACAGTCACCAGCGCCGGGCCGATGCGCTCGACCGCGTCCGCAAGCTGGTTAGAAAGCGAGCTAAGTATGCCCGCGTTGCCGTTCGTATTGTCCATTAGGTGTTCCTCCGTGATAAGCCTCGTTCGCATGTATATTCCGGTATAAGCTCTTGCGCTCGATACTAATATACCCGGCGAGACCGTCCGGAAGTATCGCCTTTTCAGGCAGTGAAACACCTGGACAAACGGCTAGTAGGGGGGTTCTGAAACGTGAAACGTGAAACGTGATGCGGCTTGTGGTATAGGGTAGGTGAATAGAACTCCTCAGGAAGGTGGAACCACCTCCGGCCCTGTCATCCTTCGCTACGCTCAGGATCAGGTGGGTCAGCAAGAGTCCTCAACATTCAGGATCATGTCTGCATCAGAAACCATGTGCCTCAATAGCAAGAGTCAAGAACAGGTTACTGATCCTTCGCTACGCTCAGGATGACAGAGGGGAGTGTGGTCCCGCGAAAGCAAAAGTTTCACATTCTCGAACCAAATAACACTAGCCGCATCACGTTTCACGTTTCACGTTTCAGCTACGGCGTGTTCACTTCCTGCCGATTAAGCTCCCATTGGCCGGTGTAGACGATATTCACGTCCCGGTACGCCGTGCGGAACTGCTCGATCATGCTAACGTAGGAGGGGTCGGGCACCCACTGCTTGCCGCTGATCTTGTTGCGGCTCTCCTGCTCTATCTCCACCATAGTCGGAGGGACGGTGTTCCCCGTCAGGTTGGTCGGGCGAGCCGGCGCGATGGGATTGACGCAGGTGTACACGCCCTGCTTGAACACCCCACCCAGGATGTTGAGCCGTTTGTCGCCACCCGCGCGCTCCACCCGCCCCGCTATATCCGCTATCGTAACTTGCGACTGCGAGCAGGTGAGGATAGCGAGGTTGCCGCTGCCGATGCGGGTGTTGTAGCTGGTTATCTGCACCGTACCCGAAAAGGTGCCGTCGCAGGCCACGTTCAACCGCACAGGCCCCGACACCTCGCCGTTACCCGCGATAGACGAGCCGCTCATGGTAAAGCCCCATCTCAATTGCCCCGTCCACAGGCCCGGCAGGATAGGCGAGCCGCAGTTGGCCTGCGTTTCATACTTGCCCCTCCAGCGAAAGGTGCCCAGGTGCGACAGGAGCACGTCGTAGGGGCGTTGCTTCTCCGGGTGGTATTCGAAGACGGCCCGCTCGAAGTACTGCACGCGGTACTCCTTGCCATCCAGGTCGCTCCTCTCCACGAACTCGTCCGAGATGGGATAGCCTTGCTGCGGGAGGCCGCCGTTCTGCTGCCAGTATTCAAGGAACCGCCCGCCGAGCCGCTTGCCGGTCTCCTTGAACAACACCGAGCCTGCGGATGTGTTGGCGGTCTGCCTGGGAGGGCCTGCGGGGTACTTCTGCTTGTACAGGAAGTTGCCCAGCAGCGACAGGAGTACGTTGTGAGGAGGCGCGTTCTCGGGGTGCCACTCGAACACGGCACGCTCGAAGTACTGCACCGTGTACACCTTGCCGTCCGTCTCCGAGACCTCCTGCATCTCTTCCGAGATCGGGAAGCCCTGCTGCGCCAGGCCACCATGTGTATCCCAGTACTGCAAGAATACCCCGCGCACCGTCTTGCCGGTCTCCGGGAACGTGCGCGAGCCTGCCTGGGCCTGCACCTGCACGGTGCCCATACCCGGCAGCATCAGCATGAATAGAAAGACGACACACGCGACTTGTAGCTTCTTCATAATGGCTCCGATGTTAGAAAACTTTGCGTAAGGGGTGGAATGTAACTTGTAACGGATAAACTATGCGAGAGGCCCCGCTAGCCGTGCGCCTGTAACATGCTTGGACCGTATAAATCTAGAGCATAGCGAAAAACCTGGGTTAATTATGTCATGAACATGTATACTAAGTACGTGCAAGCGAGTTACGCCGGGGCGCGGCTATATGCGGGCGTGGTATTAGGGCGAGTATAGCATGGGCGCGGACCGAGGGGCAAATAGGCCCTTCGGACTAGGCTTATTAGCCCCAATGTATCATGTGTTACACGCGTGGTATTTGTTATCATGTTATGTAGTGAGGATGCAGTAACCACAAACTCTCTTACACGTTATAACCTGGGCAAGGCTCCACGCGTTCGCAAACATAGAAGCCGGTATGCATACACAAAGCCCGGCACGAAGACCGGAGCCACGCGAACCAATATAGGGCGAACATAATCAGTCATTAAATGTTGCTGTCTACGCAGATCAAGGAAGGAAAAGAATGTCTCTCATGGAATATAGTAACGGGCCGAGGAAGGGCAAGCGGGGCGCTGCTTATGTAGTAGCCACTATAGCGATGCTTGCGCTTATTATGTCGAGTGCACTGGGTGCCTTCGGTACGGGGCGCGTCCAAGCGCAAGAGGGGCGACGCTTCAATATCGGCACCTTAGTCGCCACCAACACCAACACTAACCTGCTCGACCAGCCCGCCGCAGGCAGCGCCACGCTGGTACCCCTCCCGGTGAACACCAAGGGCATGGTCCTGGGCGGCCCTTTCAACGAGGGCTGGTACTGGCTTGAGGTAGGCACCAATCGGGGCTACGTGCAGGACAGTCAGCTCGTGGAAGTGAACGAGAGCTGGACGCCTATCGCGCTAGAGACCCCCAGGCCCGCCGACACCCCCGTCCCGGCGCGGCCCACCAATACGCCCGTGCCGCCGACCGCTACCACCGGCACTCAGCCCGTAGCTACGGCCACTACCGCCACCCAGCCCACCCAGGCAGTGCCCACCCAGGCGGGGCCTACCAACACTCCCGAAGTGCTGGCACCCGCCAACGGTGACTATAACAACCTGTGGATCGGGCAAATGTCCAACGCGGGCAACGTGCGCAGCGGCCCCAGCCTGCAAAGCAGGGTCATCAAGGGTTGGTGGGTAGGCAGGCGCGTGATACTCTACCAGTCGGCCACCGATGCGACCGGCGGCCTATGGTACCGCGTGTCCGACCCGCCCGAGGAGCCGATGTGGGTGCACTCAAGCCTCATAGGCAAGGTCGCGCCCGTGCTCTACGAAGGTGCTAAGTACAAGGGCAAGTGGGTGAACATCAATATCACCCAGCAGGTAGCGACCGCGTATGAGGACGGTAAGCCGGTGAAGGTCACTCTCGTCGCCACAGGCACCGCCAAGAACCCGACCGAACTCGGCGTCTGGAAGATCTACTGGCGTCTGCCCAAGCAGGACATGAAGGGCGGCAGCCTGGCGGCGGGCGACTACTACCACCTGAAGGACGTACCCTACCCGCAGTACTTCCACAACTCCGGCGAGGCCCTGCACGGCGCGTACTGGCACGACAACTTCGGCTACCCGCGCAGCCACGGCTGCGTGAACCTGAGCATCCCAATGTCCGAGTGGTTCTACAAGTGGGCCAACGTAGGCACCATAGTGTGGACGCACAATTAATAGACTGGAACAATCGAAGCATAAGGAAGAGGGGTGGCGCACCAACCACCCCTCTTCCTTTCCCACAACCAGAAGCCGCCCATAGATAGCACGACCGATAGCATGACCGAAAACCAGCACCCAAAGCTCCTCTTTGTCATTCTGAGTGCAGCGAAGAATCAGGTGGGTATGGATGCTATTGAACTGCGAGGACCAAGCCCCGCCCTTGTCATTCTGAGCGCAGCGAAGAATCTCGTCCCTCAGCACCCGAGCACCACTTTTCCTACAGCCATTCTGTACCGTAAGAAAAAGGAAACATCGGGGTAGAGGACGAGACTCTTCGCTGCGCTCAGAATGACAAGGTGGGGCTTTGGGTGCTCTCCTCAGACTCCAACTCTTCAGGGCCGGTGTTTCACTCGCCACCACACACCCACAGGGTAGCCCAGCATCTTAGCCACATCGCCCGTGAGCCTGATTACCGGCACCAGCGCCAGCACGTACAGCCTGGACCCCATCGGCAGTCTGTCTATAAGGGGTAACAGCCGCATGTATGGCCTACGGCAATATCCGGCGGCAGCCAAGCCCATCAGCCCAAACAAGGCTTTCCCCGCCAAACTACTTCTACGCTTCCACGCCCACACCGCCACGACTGGCCCCAGCAAGTAGGTGGCATAGCGAATCGCGTGACGCTTGCGCCATAGGTCAGCTTTGCCGTCGCCGCGCGCGTAGCGGTAGTATTGCAGAAAGAACGCGCGCAGGCTGGAGCGCGGGCGGAAATAGACGCGGGCCTCTGGCACGAAGACGAAGCGGTAGCCCAACTCCTTCAGCCGCAGGTCGAATACCAGGTCTTCCGAGTAGTCGAGCCATTCGGGGTAGCCGCCCACCGCCTCCCACGCGGCCTTGCGGAAGGCCACCGAGCGGCTTGATGGCAGGAATCTGTCGGGGTTGATGTCCTCCACAGCGGGCAGCACAGTCGCGCCCATCGCCATCTCGAAGGGCGTCTGCGGGTCCGGCAGGAAGAAGCCCGACACTACCTCCACCCCCACCGCCTCATCGAGCAGCGGCCCCACCAGCGCCTCTAGCCAGCCCGGTTCGAGGCGCACCCCCGCGTCGGTAGCCGCTATGATGTCGTGGCTGGCTTTGCGTATCGCCGCGTTTCGCCCCTCCGATATGTTAGCCCCAGGCACCGCTAGCAGGCGCACCGGCAGCCGGTCCATGTACGACGTGACGACCTCCTCCGTGCCGTCAGTCGAGCCACCGTCAGCGATAACGACCTCGTTGGGTTGGAGGGTCTGCGCGGCGATGCTATCCAGCAAGCGGGCTATGCTGGATGCTTCGTTGCGCACGGTCATGATTAGAGAGATGGGCATGGGTCTGAAACGTGAAACGTGAAACGTGATGTGATTAGGTGTACTATTCGTCGCGTATTACTTCTATGGTGCTGACAGGCCCCTTTACGCCAACTTGGTGGCTGGTAAGGCGCTCTTGTCTGCCATCTATGATAGCTCGGCCCGACTTACCTGGGAAGCTGGGAAGATGCCAGTACGTGGAGCGCGGGGGCGTGTGCCAGTCGGGCGACAGGTCCAGGCGAAGGTGCCTCCCGCCCGCGTCCCACTCAACGACATAGGATAGAGTGCCCAGCACCGTGGGTGCGCGTTCCACCTCGATCCTGCCCGGCTCTCGCACCCATTCTAATGGCAGGCAGGGCGTTATCACCAGCACACCGTCGTCGGAGGCGGTGAACAACATCGACTGCACGAGCATGAGCCACTCCGCCGAGGCCCAGCCGTGGTGCCCGTCGCCCGCGCTGCCGCCCTTTGAGTGGGGGTGTATCGCCTCCGGCCAGTTGTAAGTGGGCGAGGCGTGGTCCAGCAGCCACTTCATTAGCGTCCACGCGCCGTCGAGGCCCATCTTCAGCCTGCACCCGACGATGCGCATGTTGAGGTAGGTGCCCCAACCCGAATGACCCGTATTGACGAACAACGCGCCCTCGTGGAAGTTGGCCGCTTCTAGCGCGTTGAGCGTGGAAGGCCCGTAAGGCTCGTCTTCGCTACTGGGCAGAACATGCAGCGGGAACCAACCCACCAGCGCCCCTACCATCCCCAGGTCAACCTTGCGGCCCGGCGCGGCGGGCACGATGTAATTCCCCAATGCCTCCCTATCTCTCTTGATGGACTTCATTATGTTGTCGTGCAGCCTGGCGGCGGCCCGCCCGTAGCCTGGAGAACGCCTGCCCGGCAGCCTATCGGCAGCCACCAACCCCGCCAGCGACCACAGGCTGTCCCAGTAATAGTGGTCGGGCGGGCCGAGGTGCTCGGACGAGATGCCCGGCGGCATAAGGCCGTCCTCCGAGGCTGCCAGCATGCGTATAATCCAACGTCGCGCTCTCTTAACTACAGGCAGCAACTCCTGCCGGAGCGCAGGGTCGGGGTGCAGGGCCAAGTGCCGCTCGATCGCCCACAGCGCCTGCCCCGAGCCGTCCCACTCGCCGTTGTGCGACACAAACGCCCCGTTGCGCCGCTGCCAGGCGAGAAGGCCGCGAATAAGCTGGGCCGCCGCCTCCCCGTAGCCGCAGATCGAGAGCGCGTGCATCATGTAAGCCGCGTCCCGCAGCCAGAAGCTATGGTACAGGTCGGGGCCGGGGGTGATCACGCTGCCGTCGTGCAGGGCCAGCAGGTGCGCCCGGTTTGCCTCCCACGACGCCTGCAAGTCGCGTTGCGGCAGGCTGACACGCATCCCACCGTCCAGCAACTCCCGCCACGCCAGCGTGGTTGACGCCTTGGCCCGGCTGTAGTAGAGCGAGTCGGGCTGCTTCATCTCCATCTGAGGCACGGAGAAGAGCCTGGAGGCATGCCGCTGGCCGTCAAGGGCGTGTCGCTTGTGGACCGGGAAGAAAGCCAGGAACTCGGCCTCCTCCCATGGCTCGATGTTGAAGTTGAAGCGCAACACTCCGTGAGCGAAGCCCCGCGCATCGGTAATGCTGCCCTCGTCGCTCACGGTCCTAGGCCCCAGGTTGAACAGGTCGCCCCGGCCAATGCCCGAGAGCGCCCAACCATCGGGCGCGGGCCACGTGACAGGTCCGGGCCGCCCGTCCGCTACCAGCGTTGCACCATCGTATGCCAGGCTGTAAATAGGCGATATGCCTTCGGGGTTGTAGGGGCGCAGCGCCAGGCTGAAGGTGCCCCGCAGGCGCACGTCGGCGATGTTGAACAACACCACCTGCATGGCGGTCCAATCACCCTCGGGCAGAGGCAGCATCCACGCTTCGCTTGACACCCGTAGGCCGTTGGCTTCGTAGGCGGTGAGCACCACCGGCAGGTCACCCTGGAGCCGCTGCACCACCTCGGGTTGCGTAGCCGCTGACATGGTGCCGCCGGTGCCACCCTCCACGTCCACCCACCAGTCGAATGACGGTCCGCCGGGCACGGGGGTAAGCAAGCCCCACCTGTCTACCAGGCTCTCCACAGGGTGCTCGCCGCCCGGTATGCCGAGCGCCGTCCAGTTGCGGGCGGTCTGGTTCACCATCAGGTTGACCACGCTACGGGGCGTGAACAGCGGCGATGAAGGGTCCGACTGCCAACGCATCCAGGGCGGCAGCAGCCACTCGCGCAACAGCGGCATCGAGAAGCGGTTGAGGTACCCCTGCGCCAGCACCCTCGCCCCGGCGGGCAGCAACTGAGGCGGCCCCGGCAGCGCCCCCGGCACCCCTAGCTTGGAAGTAGCTCTTAAGAGGCGAAAGGCGCGCTTCAGAGCAGGGTTTACCTGCCGCCTCGGGGCGGACCTGAAACGTGAAACGTGAAACGTGATGCGTCTTGCCATAGTTGGTTAGAAGATGTTGGTCCCTGGTGCTAAACGGCCAGCGCCACTCCCCATGTTATCCCGAAGCTCCCTCTCATTAATCAGAGGCCCGCCCTGCCATCCTGAGTCCCTTCTGTCATCCTGAGCCTCCCCTGTCATCCTGAGA
>JALZHG010000427.1 GCA_030914045.1 Chloroflexota bacterium
AAGAATACCGTAGCTGAAGCCCGTGGGTTGTACCAATGTCCGCGGGTTGATCACTTTGTGGGGGCTTGTTTCCCAAGGGAGGCCTATGGGGTTAGGCGTTTCCTTTTGGTAGGTTCCTGCGTTGCCTCGTAGATTGATCAGGGCAGTAGATACCTTCTCCTGGTCTATCTCGGCATCTCGGAGGATGCGGCCCGTGGCACCTCCGCTTTCCGCTACGAGAGCGAGAAAAAGGTGCTCTGTGGAGATGAATTCGTCGTTGAGGCGATCTGCCTCCTCCACGGCACCCTGCAACACGCGGTTGGCGCGGAGGGTGATGTAGCCGGTGGTCACGCCCCTGCCCACCGCGAAGCTCTGCATGTTACCGAGTGCAGTTTCCAACTGTTTGGCTATCGCCTCTACGTCCCCGCCCAGCCTGGCGATCATTACGGCTGGAAGAGACTGTCGTTGCTGGAGGAGGGCCAGGAAGAGGTGCTCCACGTCTAGCTGCGTGTGCTGCTTGGCGAACATGATCTGCTGCGCCCGCTGCAACGCTTCCTGCGCCCGCTCCGTAAATCTGCTCATCATAGGACTTACACCCCCGATAGAAACCCGTAACCCGTGACCCGTAATTCGTAATTACCTGCTATCTTCCCCCGAATTGTGGCTTTTCCTTGCGCTGGAAGGCTTCGTAGAAGCGGCGATGGTCGTCACCCATGAGCATTAGGGCCTGGGCCTGGGCCTCGGCTTCGAGGGCCGATACCAGGTCCATGTTCCACTCGTTGTTGAGCATCCGCTTGGTCATGGCGATAGCCTGGGTCGGGCCGCTGGCGAGGCGGCGGGCCAGTTCCAGGGCGGTGGGCATCAGCTCTTCGTGGGGCACCAGGCGGTTGACCAGGCCGTAGCGGTCGGCGGTGGCGGCGTCTATCGTGTCGCCAAGCATGAGCAGTTCGGTGGCGCGGCCCATACCCACCACGCGCGGCAGCAAATAGCCCGAACCCATGTCCACCCCGGCCAGCCCCACCCGCGAAAAGAGGAAGGCGAAGCGGGTGCGGTCCGACGCTATGCGCAGGTCGGAGGCGAGGGCGATCACAGCCCCGGCCCCGGCCGTCATGCCGTTGAGCGCGGCTATGATCGGCTTGTCCAGCAGGCGCATGTTTTGCACCACGGCCCCGGTCATGCGGGTGAAAGCGAGGTGGTCCTTCACGTCGCCTTCGAGCAGCGCGCCGATAATCTTGTGCACGTCACCCCCGGAGCAGAAGGCGTCCCCCGCCCCCGTGACCACGAGCACCTTCACCGAGTCGTCGTAGCGCAGGTCTTCCAGCAGGTCGCGGAACTGCGCGTACACCTCGAAGGTGAGGGCGTTGAGCACCTCAGGCCGGTTGAAGGTGAGCACCGCCACGCCGTCGCCTACTTCATAGAGAAAGTCGGCGGATTTTGGATTTTGGATTTTGGATTTTGGATTGAAGTCCACTGGCGGCTCCTTATGGCCTTGAAGTGGCTTAGCTTCTGCGGCGGAGTTTCGATTCTCTGCGATGCTGCCAGGCCCATATCATAGTGCCTAGCAGGAGGATGCCTAGAGGCAGAGTAAGTAACCCAGTTAGAGAGGGAAAGTAGCCTCGAACTATGCTGCCAAGGAAGACCGGTATCATAACTACGAATATCGGCCAGCCATCTTCAAAATACCGGTTGAGGGACGCTCTCTGGGCGTCTGACAATTTACCGCGTTCCTCTTTGACTACTATCCAGTTGACAATGGCAAGCACACAAGCACCTAGAACAAAATACCCCAGCGTTATCCACTGTTCATAGACGTTGCCTATTATGCTCCGCAGGCCAATAGCACCTAACGCCGTGGCGCACAGGCTTATAACAACGAATCGTGAGAGATTTCTCCTTAGTTCTCTGGAGCTATCCATATGTGGCAACGCCTCACGACATAACTGCGCCCCCGTCGATGTTGATCGCCTGCCCCGTGATGCCCTTGCTCATTTCGCCCGCGAGGTAGACGGTCATGGCGGCTATCTCTTCAGGCTCGATGAGGCGGCGCTGGGGGCTGGTCTTCTCAAGCGACTCGCGGGCCTGCTGCTCGTCCATGCCGGTGCGCGCCATGATGTTGGCGATGCTCTCCCCGGTCATGGGGGTGTCAACGTAGCCTGGGCAGATGGCGTTCACGGTAATGTTGTGCGGCATTAGCTCCACGGCCAGGGCGCGGGTGAGGCCGAGCACACCGTGCTTGGCGGCGGTGTAGGCTGCCACGTATTTGGCCCCGACGCGTGCGGCCGTAGACGCGATGTTGATGATGCGGCCCCATCTCGCCTCTATCATGGCCGGCGTGAACGCCCTGGTCACATAGTATACACTGGTCAGGTTGGTCAGCAACATATCGTGCCATAGCTCGTCGGGGTGACCCACGAACTTGTGGCTCTGGGCGTGGCCTACGTTGTTCACCAGTATCTCCAGGCCGCCCAACCCCTCCAGCACCCCCTCCGACATGGCTTCCACCTGCCTGGGGTCGGTCACGTCGCACACCGCTATTATGCTCCGGCGGCCCATCGCCTCTATCTCCGCGGCGAGCGGCTCCAGGTCGGCGGCCGTGCGGGCGGTAAGGGCTACATCAGCCCCGGCGTGTGCAAGAGCGAGGGCTATGCTGCGGCCAATGCCACGCCCCGCGCCTGTGACTATGGCCCGCTTGCCGTGGAGGGGTAGGTTATCCTGGTTGGTGGGCATTTGCGCCTATACCTCTTGCCTGGGCACCTCTGCCTCGTCCGTATCCACGTCCAACCACACCGGTCG